>JASLRF010000128.1 GCA_030744095.1 Pirellulaceae bacterium
TAGAAAGCGTGCAAGAACGATGCCGACATCATGCTTGCAACGGCTGCCCTACTGCCGCCGCAAGCACCTAGAAACGGTAGCACTGATAGCGGCCCATTTCCCTGGATTCCACCGATTTAATACCGTTCCGGGAATCGCTGACCAAAGTGTGTCTTGCGACAGCAAACTCGCGTGAAACAGTCGCCTGAGACAACCGATAGCGCCAATACGCGCGCTTGTGTGCGCGATATCGCTCGCCGTGGGCCAGATCGCCACACACTGACCGGTGCCATGTGGACTCGATATCGCCTATAATCACCATTCGGCACGTGACGTGCTTAAAATTGAAGGCCACACGGAAGTGTCGACTGTTGCGCGGGAGTCGCGCAGTGCTCACTGAGAACGCGAGGCTGTCGTGCATGGTTCCACCCCTGAATCATGACGCGCGATTGGTCTCTCATTCCATCCCCCAAGGAGAACGCGCCATGGACCAGATGTTCAACCACCGATCAGCATGTTGGGTCTTGGGCTTGCTACTTATTGCCCCGCTGGCATCGGCACAAGACGAAGAGGAAAAAACCAACTTCGGCCGTGAAGCCCGTGAGGGAACGCCCACTCTTTGGCGAGACCCGGACAAGCCGCTCGATCAGCGCGAACGGATTCATCATGCGCTTAGCCGTCTGACCTTCGGTGTCACCAACGACACCATCTACGAGGTCGAGCAGCTCGGTTTGGATAAATGGATCGAGCAACAGATCGAAGCGGGAGCGCAAGAGACCGACGTCTTGCAGGACCGACTGGCGAAGATCGAATCGCTGACAATGAGTAACCAGGAAATCGTCCAGACCTACCGCGTGCCGATTCCTCCGCTACGACGAAACGCCACGCCCGAGGAAAAGAAGAGGCGGGCCGAGGCACGAGCCAAGCACGAGGTGCCAAAGAACGATCTGAAGGACACAGTGCTGTTAACCGCGGTTTACAGCCAGAATCAACTTCGCGAGGTGGCCTGTGACTTCTGGCGGAACCACTTCAACATTGATGTGTCGAAAGGGAACGTAAAGTTCTACGCCACAGAATATGAGCGCGACGTGATCCGTGCTGAGGCGTTGGGCACGATGTACGCAATGCTGAACAAACAGGCGCGCCATCCGGCGATGCTTGTGTATCTGGATAACTACATTTCCCGTGCAGCCCCGCAAAAGACGCTTATCGCCGCGGCCCAACGAGCCCTTTTCTCGACACGCGACTTTGGCGCGGCGATGGAGGCGGTCGACATCGCCAAGATGAAGGGAATTAACGAGAACTATGCCCGTGAGCTGATGGAACTGCATACGCTCGGAGTGGACAACGATTACACACAAGACGACGTCATCGCCGTGGCAAACATCCTCACTGGATGGACCGTGCAGCAGAACCCAAACGAACCGATCGTCTTTGAGTTCCGCAAGGATATGCACGGCAGTGAGCCACGACTCTTGCTGGGTAAGCGAGTTCCTTCAATTCCGAGAGATCCGGAACGGGAAGGACAGTTCGTCCTCAACATGCTTGTTTCCCATGAAGGGACATCGAAGTTCATCGCCTATAAGTTGTGCCGCCACTTGGTCTCGGACACTCCGTCGGAGGAAATGGTAGAGCGCCTGGCGAAGGTCTACATGCGAAAGAAGTCGAATTTGCCGGAGCTTTACAAGGCATTGCTCGCGGACGAGGAATTCTATAATCCGAGGAACTACCAGTCGAAGTTCAAGCGGCCCTTCGAGTTCGTAGTCAGCGCGTTGCGAGTGACCGGTGCGGAGATCGAGTCGACCGGAGGCATTCACCAGGCGCTTGTGTCGATGAGCGAGCCAATCTACCAGTGCGAAGACCCTACCGGCTACTATGACCAGGCTGACGCCTGGCGTGATCCGGGTGTGATGGCACCGCGATGGCGCTTTGCGCTGGGCCTGGGATTGGAACAGATTCGCGGAGTCCGCATTCCCGATTCGTATTGGGAGGGTCTCAAGCCAGACAATCCGGTTCAATGGCTGGACGTGTTGACCCAGCGGATTCTGCCCGGGGGCCACACCGAGAAGACCTCCGAGGCGCTGGAGGCGGTCGTCGCCAAGTATGCAAGAACGAATCCGAAACCCGAACAACTCGGCCGATACATCGTCGGCATCCTGCTCGGCTCGCCGGAATTCCAAAGACAGTAAATGACGACTGACAGATTCCAGTATTCACTGACTGGAGTGTGAGATGGCCACGGGCATCGGTCCTGCGCGGATGTCGAAAGGCACGCAGCTATTCTGGCGGTTGACACAGGGTTTGGTCTGGGCTGTGGGGATGTTCGTCTGGGGTGCGTTGATCGTCGAGCCGCCATTTGGATTGCACCTGCTGTGGAACGTCTTGATTCCTGTCACGCCCGCATTGCTAGTGTTGGCGCCGGGCATCTGGCGCAATGTCTGCCCACTTGGCAGCATGTCGCTCCTACCCCATCACCTCGGCCTGTCCCAAGACAGAAGATTGTCGCCCGCGTGGCGAGGCCGATTGTTTCTGGGCGCTGTCGTCTTGTTGATAGTGGTTGTGCCGTTCCGGAAGGTGTTGCTGGATACCAACGGCCCGGTTCTAGCCGCCATCTTGGCGGTTGTGGGATTGCTGGCAATCAGTCTGGGATCGATCTTTAGATGGAAGAGTGGTTGGTGCGCGAGCCTGTGTCCAGTCTATCCGGTCGAGTTGCTTTACGGGGCACGCCCCGTCGCATCGGTCCCCAACGCTCATTGCTCGACTTGCTTGAACTGCGTCGCGCCCTGCTCGGAATCCACTCCTGGTCTGACACCCCTGACAGCCCTGAACACGAAACTCGGCCAAACCGTAGGAATTGCGCTGACCGGCTTCTTTCCGGGTTTTGTGTGGGGTTGGTACAACGTGCCGACCTATAGTGGTTGGGAGGGGTTCAACCATCTACACATCGCATACGGGATCCCCTTCGCTGGCGGCGGTACGACGCTGGCGGTGTTCCTGTTGTTACGATGGGCGTTGCCGACCAGGGAGCATCTGACTGGCAGCGTTTTCGCGGCCGCAGCAATCATCACGTACTATTGGTTTCGCCTGCCACCGGTGTTCGGCATCGGCACCCCAGACGCAGCAATGATCGTCGACATCTCCGAATCGCTACCCGCCTGGTCAGCGATAGCGCTGCGGATCTTTGCCTTCGTCGCCTTTGGCTGGTTGATGGTGGTGCGGACTGGGCGACGGGCTTGGGAAACGCCACCGCCGAGCGAAAATGGTTCATCCATCGTAACCACCTTAGAACCGACGATCGGCGTGTGACCGTCTTCATCCGAATTCGCCCGGTCCATCCGAACTGTTCAGCGCGGCACGGGAAAAACGGAAATCGACATTAAGCAGTGTTCGATCTTTTATTGTCGTCTTTCGCTCCGCGAAAGCACGTTCCTTTCGCGGAGCGAAAGGCGACTATCGGACAGTAATTCCTCGAACGATCCTAAGGTGTTGCGGCGGCCTCGGGCAGTTCACGTAGAGCCGGCAGGTCCACTCCTTCCATTTCGAGGAAGGCGTGCACAAGTTTGAGTTGCTTGTAACGTGGCTGCAGCAACTTCACGGCGACGGCTTCACCGGAATCGAAGAGGGCGTTCCAATCGGTAAGGATCGATTCGACCGCTCCAGCAGCCTTTGGGTAGTCTCCCGCATCGTATAGTTTTCGTGCTCGGCCTATCGCGATTTGGATTTGACGAGCCGCAATCTGTTGTTCTTCCGAACCGGCATCCGGAGTGGGTTGGCCGCTCTTGGCGATCGTTTGCTTCTTCGCGTCTTTCTCACCCAGCGGTTGCGCGGCGGTAATCCAGACTTTAGTGGCGTGAATCTGTTCCTTTTGACCAACGTAATGCCAACCCTCGAATTCGATCTCGTCCCCCTCGCGGGCAAAGCGAGCATCGTTGATGTCAACGTCAATTTTCGCATCACTGGCCACTTGCGCTTTTATTTGTGTCTCGCCAGTAGATACCGTCATCTTTCCGCCCTTGTACTTAACTAGTATTCCCGTGACGGTGAACGGTGCTGATTCCATGGGGGTATCCTTCTTGGGACCACCCGTCAGGAACGAACCGCGTTTAGCCTCTTCCTTCTGGCCCGCTTTCGAATCCTCCCGCAGTGAGAAGACTTTGAGTTCGTCAATCGGCTTTTGAGCTTCACCTTGTGGCTGGCCCGATTTATTCTTAAAGAACGTGCCGCGGAATGTCACTGGCATCCCAGGCCGCAACCATTCGGGTGTGGCCTTCCCCTTCAAAACTATCTCGTTCGCCGGCGCTTCAATCTTCAACAGCCACTGATCGCCGCCCACATTGGCGACGTGAAACACTCCGTTCTGCACCGCCTTGATCTTCCCCGCCGAACTGATTTGGTCCTTGGGGATGGGGATCGGCCGCTGTGCAGCCGTGATAGAAGGCATCGCCAGGAACATCAACACAGTAAGGCATTGCGCCACGGTCCGGGAAATCGCCATTTCTTGAGCCTCGTTTGGAGCCAAAAAGTTGCATCGTCAAAACAGCAAATTCTATTCCGAAAAATGTGGACGCGAACGGGGTGCGGGTCCACTTTGGCCGAATTGGCGTGCTATTTGCGTCTGAACGTGACGGATTGCATCTGAACGTTACTGAACGAGTTCTGCGGCAAGAGCAGACCGACGCGCCACGGCGCGGTTGTGTGCCAATCCGCGCGCCCTTTACCGCGCGCCTTTATACCGCGCGCCCGTTCCAGCTGTGGCGGCCTATAGATAGTTCTCTTGGCCAGCCAGTTGCCCTGATCCGTTGAAATTCGCTCATCCAAACAGCTTCGTCACGGGAAAGCCCTTCACCAGCTCGCGCGGCTGATTGAGGTGGTTGTACATCAACATGCTGGGGTCGATGCCGAAGGCGTGGTAGATCGTGGCGAGCAACTCGCGCGGATGCACGGGGTTGTCGACCGGTGCGGAGCCGGTTTTGTCGGACTCGCCGTGGACGTAGCCGCGCCGGATTCCACCGCCGGCAACGAGTGCTGTGTAACAGTAGGGCCAATGATCGCGTCCGTCGGAACTGTTATCGTTGCCCGATGTGCTGACACCTCGTTCCGGACTACGACCGAATTCGCCTACCGCGACGATCATTGTTTCCTCAAGCATGCCGCGTTGGTCCAGATCGTCGATCAGCGCCGACAGCCCCGCGTCGAGCATCGGTGACGATTGGTCCTTCAGCCGCTTCGTAAGCCCTTTGTGTACATCCCAAGAATGGTTGTCCGAGTTGGCAACCTTGGGCCAGACAACCTCCACGACGCGCGTGCCGGCTTCGATCAAGCGTCGTGCCAATAGGCAGCTTTGTCCAAACGTATTGCGGCCATAGCGATCCCGAAGTTGCGTCGACTCACGATCTAATGCGAAAGCATCTCGTGCACGACCAGATGTCACTAACTCCAGGGCGCGACCGTAGTACTCGTTCAACTTGTAATCGCTAACTGCCTTCTCTACAACCGGCATACCTTTGTTGATGACATCACGAAGTCGGGCACGGCGCTGCAACCGGCCGGCGTGAACTTGGGGACGCAACTGCAGATCGTCGACGCTAATCCCATCCATCTTCTTCATGTTCATGTCGTCACCGGAGGGATACAGATAGTATGGATCGTAACCCCGACCCAAGAACCCCGCCGTTCCGGCTTTGCCAATTACGTTGCTCTCTTGCAGCGGCCTGGGAAGCATGACGAACGGAAGCATCGGAACGTTCGACGGTTTCAGGCGAACAAGATTCGATCCGAAGTTGGGAAAATCCTTCGGACTAGGAGGTTCCAACTGGCCGGATGCGCTAACTTTGTCGGTCGTGTATCCGGTCAGCATCTGATAGATCGCGGCCGTGTGGTTGAACAACCCACTCGGTGTGTAGCTCATCGAACGGACGAGTGATGCTTTGTCGATCACCTGGGCAAGCTGTGGCAGCAGCTCGGTGAACTTCACACCGGGTAACTTCGTAGAAATCTCCTTGAACGGACCGACCATGTTGTCCGGCAGATTTGGTTTCGGATCCCACAGATCCAGATGACTCGGGCCGCCTTGCAGGAACATCAAGATGATGCTCTTCGCCGTGCCATTTCCGGTCGCACCTCCCGCCGCCTTGGCGGTAGCAGCCTGCAACTGCAGCATCGACCCCAGGCCGATCCCTAGCATACCGGAACCACCAACACGCAAGAGATCTCGGCGTGTCAAACCGAGTTGGCGATCACAAACGTCCTTGCCAAGTTGTCCAGGAATGACGAGCATGGTTCAATTCTCCACTGGTACTTTCAATTTGATTCGAAGGCCGGAAGTCGGGCTAAACGAACGCTTCTCCCGTCGCACTAAAACGATTGCCAAACGAGACCACAATCAGGTGTGGGCCTCCGTGACAATTACCGGTTGAACAAAAAAGCCGGGCTGTTAATCAGTGCCCAGGCGACGTCCTGGGCGGCTGTCAGCCGCGGTTTCTTCAGTAGTGTTTCACTCAACTTAGCGTCCGCTCGCAGCTGCGCCAGCTTCAAATCGACGGGCAGTGGTTTACCGACTTCGGCCAGCTTGTCGCGTAATTGCTTCAGCTTCGGATCCACCGCGCGGGGCTGCTTTGCTTTGGCCAACGCGTTTTGCAACTTTTTCAATTCGCCGTCTACGCCGCGATAGTATGCGAGTAAATCGGCTTTCTGTTTGTCATCGCGCTGGTCGGCCGCGACGGCCAAGATGTCAGTCACGGTCTTTGGTAGACCCTCCAGCAGAATCGGCCCGGTCGAAGTGGTCACGGACAATCGGAACCGGCCAAGTGAATGTTGACCGCTGCTGAACTGCTGGTGCAACAGGAATGTCAGGATCGTACCGCCGTCGTAGCCCACATCTTGCTTCAACTCGAAAGATGCCAGGTGATTGACGCCGAACTTCGGGGAGATTGCCCACCCGTTTGCTGTCGATGCCATGTTGCCGTCGATTGCAGTTGCGACGTTGTAGACGTCCTGACTGAAGTCGGCTTGAGCGTTTTCCAAACCGATCTTAGTAGCTTTGCCGGGATCGGACTTGGGCGCGGCAGACAACTCGAATTCGGTTAACACGAAGTTACCATCCGGGGCACGGCCCGGTCCCTTCTTCGGTTGCCGGTCGTCCGCCAACGCCTCCAGACGCACGGCCGCAATGCCTGTCAGTTCGGTGTTGGCCACGACCGTGTATGTCCCCAGACCATTCGAGCTTGTGGCGGCGACGGAGAGGTCCTCTTGTTTGGTGAGCGTCGTTGCACTTGTGGAGGAAACCTCCGACGGATCTAACGGCGTCCAAATAGTGCCTTTGCTTTCTTTGGCTTCCCAGGCCGCAAGTCGATCGTTCACCGTCACTTCGTATTCCTGCAAGGCAGCATCAGCTTGGACGATTGCTTCCTCGTGTTGCTTGTCGAGCTCAGCCTCGCGCGACGCAATCTCTGTCTCGTAAGCTGTGAGTGCCGTCTTTGCGGCGGAGATCTCTGCTTGCCGCTTCTTTTCCTGTTCGGCGATCATAGGGGCGAGACTCTGTTCGTGTTCGTGCATGGTCGCGACAAGCTGAGCGTGCTCGGCCGGCAGGGTGCGCATCATCTCCAGTGCCGCATTGATCTCCCCCTGATTCGCTGGACGATTGAGAATTCGCATGAACAGTTCGCCGATCAACTTCGTTTCGTCCTTTTCCGTGTCGACCAACTTGGCGATGTCGCCTTTCGGGTCAATGATCGCGTTGTCGACTGTCGATCCGGCGGCCAACGCCATCACAGGGCCGAATTGCATACCAGTAGGCCGTTCGCATTCACACGCACTCTCGCGCGGCGGCCGACCGAGCTTGGCCAGGAAGCCGCTCGGTTCCTTGAAGCCCACGTCGACCAACGCAGCCGCTCGCGTCCCGGGTTTAACGCCCGGGAACTTCGAGATAGATCCCGTCACTTTATGCAAAGCGTCGTACAGCACTTCAGCCGACAGGCGACGAGCCTTCGCGTGCGAGTAGTTGATCGTGTCGTCTTCGTTCCAACGGTTCGTCTTGATCGACATTTGATACGTGCGCGACTTGCAGATTGTACGGACCAGATGTTGGACATCGAAGCCACCATCAACGAACTCGTCGGTTAGACGGGCAAGTAGTTCCGGATTCGTCGGCGGGTTGCCGGCACGAATATCGTCAAGCGGCTCGATCAGGCCCTGTCCCAGCAAATATCCCCACATTCGGTTGACGTAGCTGCGGGCGAAATACGCATTGCCAGGCGAGATCATCCAGCGTGCAATGTGCTCGCGGCGGCTGGCGTTCGGCGCGGCGACGTAGTGGCTCTCGAAGGGGAGTTTGGGCGGAGTGACGGCGCCCGTCTCGTCGTGCAGCACCTCGCCTTCGGTCTTCTCGAAGACGACCTCGTAGAGTGGCTTGCCCGCCTCGACGGCCGTTCTGCCAATCTCCTTCTTGCCGCTTGCCGGGTCCTTCTTCAGCCCGAATTGGGCGAAGTAAGCAGCCGTTTCCCAGTATTGGTTTTGCACCCACCCTTCAAACGGATGGTCGTGGCACTTATTGCAACTGAACCGAACACCGAGAAACAGATGCGTCGAGTTCTCCATCGTGTCTTCTGGCGTGCGGTGGATCTTGTAATACGATGCCGCCGGGTTGTCCTTATTCGATCCACTCGCCGAAAGGATCATGTAGGCAAACTGATCGTATGGCGTGTTGGACGCGACCTGGTCGCGAATCCACTTGCGGAATGCCGTTGCTCCCTCGACTGCCAGGTACTTGCGGTTGACCTGAAGCAGATCCGCCCACTTGTTCGTCCAATGTTCGACGTAGTCATCGCTGCCGACGAGTTGGTCGATCAGTTCATCGCGCTTGACCTTCGTGTCACGCGTGTCTGCCAGGAAGGCGCGCACGTCGTCGGCCGTTGGTGGCAGGCCGATCAAGTCGAGATACGTGCGCCGCAGGAATTCAGCATCGGTACATAATTCGGAGGGCATCGTCTTGGTGCGGCGAAGTTTTGTGGCGACCAGTTCGTCAATGAAGTTGTTCGCCGGAGTCTCCTTCCAGGCGAAACCGGCCCGGTCGCCCATGATCGTCAGCGTCGAGGCGGCATATTTCCCCTCGAACCGCGCCAGGATGGGCGATTCCCCGCGGCGCTGCGCCGTGACCAGACCGGAGGAATCGGCTGTGGCCACTTCAATGTTGCCGCTCGATATATGGGCTTCGGACGTGACATCGCGAATCTCGCCGTCGGTGTACATGGCCAAGACCCGGAACTGTTGCTTTGCGTCGGGGCGTTGCAGAATACGGTCCTTGGGGAAGATCTCGATACTCGCAACGCGCGGCGCATTCACATCAATTTTCGCGCCGTCGCCAATCCATTTGCGGATGATTTTGTGATACGGACTGCCAGGGACAATAACTTGCCCACCCTGATGCGGAACACGTGTGGTTGCCTTCAACAGCATGAGACTGTTCTCCGGCGATGCCAGGTTAATTCTGCGGGAAGCCAATTCGTCGATGTAGGCCCGCACTTCAAAGATCGGATCGTTGCCCCGCATGGAAGTCTTCAATCCGCCTTTGCCCTTCTTCGATCCATGGCACGTTCCGGCGTTGCAGCCCGCCTTCCCAAAGACCGGATTCACATCGCGAATCAGATCGAGCTTGAAGGCCGGATCGATGCCGGCAACTTCGACGATGGCCGTGGCATTCTTGTCGCCGAGAGAGAATGTCAGGTCGGTCTGACCGTTCGCCGTGCCACGAAGCAGACCCGTCGGAGAGACGACGGCGATGTCCGCTGATATGGCGACCTTGACCAGCCGCGTGACGTCAATCACGTTGCCCGATTCCATCTGCCCGGTCACGATGAACTGAGCGGTGTCGAAGCGTTTGGCGAGCCTGATGTTGGCTGGCTGGACTTCAATCGAAGCAAGTTTCTCACCTTCAGGCAGGGATTCGCCAGTGGCGGCTTGTTGCGGTTTGGCCGCAGCAACCGGGAGCATATCCGTCTGATCCTGCTTCTGGGCCACCTCCCTCATCGAGTCTACCGGCACGGGCACGAATTCCGTGACAATCGAGCCGCTGTCCGCGTCAATCAGGCGCACCATTCCGTCCGAGCCGGCGGCCGCTACAATCTTGCCGTCCGCACTAAACGCCACCGCAAAGACGCCCGCCTGCGGCAAACTTGTTTCCGCCAGAATCTTGACGCCCTTGGTGTGGTAGTTGGCGATCTTCTCCTTCTCCTCGGCAGTGCGTTGGGCAACGCGCTTCTGCATGATTGCCAACAGATCCTTGGGCAACTCGCTGTCGAATTCGTAGGCGTAGATCCGCACTTCGCCCGTTCTGTCGATACAGCTTCCCGCCGCGATCCGTTTGCCGTCGCGGCTGATCGCGACATCGAAGACTCGGCCCTTCAGCGGCGGGAACTTCCGGATCAGGTTGGCGTCGTCCCCAATCACTCGCTTCGATGTGCGGAAGACGCGGTAGAGCTTCGGTTCGCCATCCGCTCCACCGACTAAAATCTCGTCCTTTGTCGGATGCCGATCGACGGCGGCAATGCCACCCTTCAAGGCACCGGGCGTGATCGATGTAACGTTGTCGATGAATCGTTGAGTTGCCATTTCCGTCAGCTTGGCCGAACGGTCACGGCCGACAGATATGAGATGCGTGCCCTTAGCAGAGAATACCGTGTCGAGCGGCCAGCCGTTGTGCGCTCCCTGGTACAACACTTGCTCGCCAGTTTCGGCGTCAATCGCTCGTACCGTGTCGTCCGCGCAACCGAACGCGATCAACTTGCCGTCCGGCGACCAACTTGCACCGTAAACCGTGTCATGCGTCACCGCTAGTGAGAGCGTCAACTCGCGTTTCTCAATGTCCCAGACCTGCACCTCGCCCATGCGAGCTGGCAAGCCGCCAGTTACCGCTAAGCGCTTCCCATCCGGGGAGAAGGCGACCGATTCAATTCGCTCCGACACGCCAACCAACCTTGCTACCAAGCCCGAACCATCGGCTTTGTGCAACAGGACTTCGTGGTACCCCGCGACTGCAAGTAGTTTTCCGTCGGGGGAAAACTCGATCGACGTAACGACCGGGGGCATAGAATAGGCAGGCGGGTGGTCCATGTCGTACTGTTGCTGCACACCTTTGGGTGTGTCGTCTTTCGCTCCTTGCTCGATCCACCGCTTGATGAGG
>JASLRF010000129.1 GCA_030744095.1 Pirellulaceae bacterium
CTTGAGTTCCTTCAAAGTCATCATGGCGATCCTCCGTGATCTACGTGATTGAAACCACGCGGAGGATCGCCTATTTCTCTCTGTTGATGGAAGGCCAATTTCAGCAACTACTTAACGATGAAACTGGCGCTGTCCAATTAGTCATTGCTACTTCTCCAGCCATTGGTCATCGCTGGTAACGTCGAACTTCGGCGTGACCCCGGGAACCGCAGGCACATCGTCACCTTCGATGCGCACCGGAATCTCGTAGACCATCCGATCGATGACCCGATCGGGCGTGATTCCGTTGGCGCGTGCATTTCGATTGGTGATCAGACGATGTCGCAAGGTACCGTGAATCATCGCCTGCACGTCTTCAATACCGGCGAATTCACGGCCTTTCAAGGCGGCCCTCATTTTTGCCGCGATCAGCAGGTGCTGGCTGGCTCGCGGCCCCGCCCCCGTCCCACTCCACTCGAATGCGAAATCGGGGGTTTGGCCTTCATGCACTCGCGTCGATCGCACCAATCGCATCGCGTAATGGACAACATGGGCCGGCGCGACCACGCTCCGCGCGGTCTGCTGAAACTGGACCAATTGCATTGCATCGAGCACATGACCGATTTCGTGCAGCTCGCAGGTCGACGGCGCGTCAGTCACGTGAAATTCGTCGTGATAGCTGGGGAAGCGAATGGCAATCTTCAACATGTAGCGATCGTCTCGCGGCTCGTCGGCCACGTCGGCCGTTTCATCGTCCTGTCGATATTTGGTGGCGAGCACAAGAAACGGCGCGGGGACGACGAATCGCCGGCCATCAAGATTGACGACACCGTCCTGCATCGCCTGCTCGATGACCACGCGCGTCGCCGGCACTAATCTCAAAATGTCGTCGATTAGCAGCATGTGAGGCAACGTCGACGATTCGTCATCAGTGCCGCCATGTTCATGTGATGCGAAGACAGCCCGCGAAATCAGTTCCGCTGGGCTCAGGTTCGGCGTACAGTGCACTCGGCAAAAACTGAGCCCAAGCGTTTTGGCCAGTGATGCGGCCAACAGGTTCTTGGCCGACCCCGGGACCGCTTCCAGCAAGCAATGCTGTCCCGCCAAGATTGCCACCATCAGGTGGTCGATGACCTCCTGTTGCCCGACGACGATTCTGGCAACTTCTCGGCGGATCGCGCCGGCGGCGTTGTTGATCTCGGTCAGCGCTGGAAATGACATTCTTGGCAACTTCTCCGACTTTCTTTTTTGTGTGGGGTCTTGCCAGCACCAGGGATCTTGGTGCTTCTAATGGCCACTGAGGTCGTTTCGTCTGGCGTGCATTATATACCGCCGCCTGCCACACGATCTGCCTTGACCCTCCCGTGGGGCATTCCTATACTCCCGCCCGCCCGATGGACTTCGTTCGTGGGAGCCGCGCTGGCAAATCAAGGAATAGGTTCGCTCTTGGGAGAAATCGGCATGAGCCGCAAGGATGCAAGTGAAAGCCGCCGTGTTGTCTTAAATTCACCACTGTCAATCGTGGCGGGGGTGATTCTCGTACTAGCTGTCGTTTTTGGAGTGCGCCATTTTATGGGGCCTGAATCGGCAACCGCACAAGCGCCACAAGCCCAAGGCACACGACCGGCCGCTCCGTCAGCACGAAATTCCGCCTCGACCGGTCGGCAAACGCCGTCGCCGGTGACTCGGGGCCAGGCGGCCATTCCGAGTGCGAATCGAAATGCGGCGTCCGGTTTCGTGGGCGACACCAAGCGACTCAATCAGAACATCGTGGCCGTGGTCAACGGCCAGACGATTACGCGCCAGGCCTTGGGCAGCGAGTGTATGCGGCGTTACGGCAAGGACGTGCTCGAAAGCGTTGTGAACAAGCACCTGATCATGCAGGAATGTCAGCAGCGCGGGATCACCATCACCAACCAGGATGTCGAAGACGAGGTTGACGACATGGCCACCAAATTCGGTCTCTCGAAAGATCGGTGGCTAAACATGTTGGAATCCGAACGCGAAATCAAGCCGGACCAGTACCGCCGCGAGATCATTTGGCCAACGCTGGCATTACGCAGATTGGCGTCGCAGAAGATTGTCGTCAGCACGGATGAGCTTCGTAAAGCGTTTGAGTCACAATATGGTCGCAGTGTCAAAGTACGTGTGATCTCGGTGGCGACGCAAGAGAGGGCCACCGAACTTCTGCAAATGGCGAAAGCCGCGCCCGACGATTTTGGTGACATCGCCAAGAAACATTCCGAAGATACCGGCAGCGCCGCGGCCCGTGGCATGATTCCTCCTATTCGGCGGCACGTTGGCAACGAAGAGATTGAGCGAGTTGCATTCTCGTTGAAGCAGGGAGAGATCTCTCCAATCATTCATGCGGCCAATCAGTACTTGATCCTGAAATGTGTTGAGCAAGTTCGTGAAACATACTTTGCCGGTGGTGATTTGGATCGAATCAAACGCCAATTGCACGATCAGATTCGTGACAAGAAGCTACGTAATGCAGCGTCCAGCTTGTTCAAAGAACTACAAGAACGGGCCAAAGTGATCAATGTCTTCAACAACCCAACCCTGCGTCAGCAGATGCCCGGCGTGGCCGCCACGGTGAACAACCGTCAGATCAAGTTGGACCAGCTGTCCGAAGAATGCTACTTGCGCCACGGAAAGGAAGTTTTAGAAGGCGAGATCAATCGACTCGTGCTGCAGCAAGAACTCAAACGTCAGAGTCGCACAGTTACCGAACGAGCGATCGATGAAGAGATCGCTCGAGCGGCCGACGCCTATGGATATCTGCGCCCAAATGACACACCCGATGTCGAAGCATGGCTGAAGTCCGTTACCGATGCGGACGGCGTGACGGTCGATTTGTATGTTCGCGACGCCGTTTGGCCCAGTGTGGCACTCAAATCGCTGGTGGCCGACCGCGTTCAGATTTCGAAAGAGGATCTTGATAAAGGATTTGCCTCAAACTACGGCGAACGCGTCAAGGTGCTGGTCATCGGGTTGGGAAATCAGCGACAGGCGATCAAGGTCTGGGAAGCGGCTCGCAAGGAAGACACCGACAAAGCATTTGGAAAACTGGCGCACGAATACTCAATCGAGCCAGTCTCGCGCGCTAATTCCGGTGAAGTGCCGCCTGTCCGCCAGCATAGCGGCCAGCCCTCAATCGAGAAGGAAGCTTTTCGCTTAAAAACGGGTGAACTGTCTCAGGTTATCTCAGCCGGTGACAAATACATCCTCATGCGTTGTCTGGGACGAACCAAGCCTGTCGACGTCGATCGTCAGGCGACTGAAGCGGAACTGCGGAAAGACATCCAAGAAAAGAAGCTTCGTTTGGAGATGGCCAAGGAGTTTGATCGTCTCAAAGATGTTGCGCAGATCGACAATTTCCTGGCGGGGACGGCCCAATCTGGAAGACGACAAGTTCGAACGTCCGGTCCGCCGACGACAGCTCGCCCGATCGAGCGTACTTCATTTCAACAGAGTGCACCGGCAGCCAAGACGCCGCGACGATAATTCCTACGATCGAGCGATTGCATTCCCGTGGCTGCAGGGCGCCTCGAGTGGAGCCCTTCCTCCACGGCGAGCGGTGGAATCTAGCTTACCAGTCGTAGACTCTTGCCAGTCGCAGGAGGATTGCAGGACAAGAGTGCCCAGAGACACGATTGGCTGCAATAGCAAATCCTGTTCCCGCCGCTGTTGAGCTGGCTAAAACGAGTTGGCCACGGGAGAAGTTGTTGCATTTTTCGCGGTTTGCCGACATGATTTGTTACTCGCTAGAGTCCCCTAAGCGGACTGGCGACCATTTTGGTGTTCTGGAGAGGATGCCGAAAAGTCACGACCGGCGTCGTTGCACTCCGACTGGTCTGAATCGAAGGAGAAACAACTGTGTGGACGTTGCGTGGAAAAGCCGTCCGTGATTGTCGTGGGGTTTCTCGACGTGACTTCTTGTGTGCCGGCGCGCTGGGGATCGGTGGCTTGACCCTCGCCGACCTGTTGCGTCTGGAGGCGGACGCGGGGATTACGACTTCCAAAAGGGCCGTGATCAACATCCACCTCGATGGCGGCCCGCCGCCGATGGATATGATCGATATGAAGCCACAGGCACCTGCGGAGGTCCGTGGTGAATTGTCACCCATATCAACGACGGTACCCGGTATTCACATTTGCGAATTGATGCCTCGAATTGCCACGATGGTCGATCAATTCGCCTTGATTCGATCACTGGTTGGTTCGGCTGGTCGGCACGACGCGTTTCAGTGCCAATCGGGATTCTCGTTCAAAGACCTGGAGTCAATTGGCGGTCGCCCAACAATGGGGTCGGTCATCGCCAAATTACGTGGCACGGCAAAAGACAGCGCGCCGCCCTACGTCGATCTGATGCAGGGTCGTCCGTTAGTGCGGAACAGCGCGCGACCAGGGTTTTTGGGGCCGGCGTACGGACCGTTTCGCCCCGACATTTCTGCCATGTTCGCGAGGCCGTTGGAAGACGGCATGAAAAAGGAACTCGCCGCCAAAGGAGCCAACCACGCGACGAGTTTGAAACTGAATGACATGTTGAGCAATGTTCGCTTGGATGATCGTGCGGGCTTGCTGATTGCCTTGGACCGCGTGCGCCGCGAGGTCGATGCCACAGGAATGATGGATGCCATGGATCGCTTTACGCAGCAAGCTGCGGGGATTCTGTTGTCCGGCCGGTTTGCTGACGCCATGGACCTTTCCAAGGAAGATCCGCGCACACTGGCGCGCTACACTTCACCCACGCCGAAGGTCAGCAAGTTTGCCACAGCAGACGACGAATTCTCGATGCGCAAACTACTGTTGGCGAGGCGTTTGGTTGAAGAAGGGGTCCGTTGTGTGAGTGTCTCCTTTAGTGACTTCGACACGCATTCGAGCAACTTCGATCGGATGCGTCACATGTTGCCGATCTTGGATCGCGGTTTGCACGCCTTGGTTAGTGACCTGGCTGAGCGAGGAAGATTGCAAGACGTGTCGATCGTCGCCTGGGGCGAATTTGGTCGATCACCGAAGATCAATGCGAAGGCCGGTCGCGACCATTGGCCGAGAGTTGCGATGGCAATGTTGGCCGGAGGCGGAATGCGAGGTGGCCAAGTGATCGGGGCAACGGATCGAACCGCCAGCGCGGCCGTCGCGCGCCCCGTTACGTATCAAGATGTTTTTGCCACGCTGTACCGCAATCTTGGCATCGCCGCGGACAAGACCACCATCGTTGACCCAACGGGGCGCCCACGATATTTGGTGAGTTCTGGAGAGCCGTTGGCTGAACTCGGATGACGCTACGGAAATCGCGGCATCAGGGTCAATTTGGCTTGTCCGCTGCTGCCGCTACGACGGTAGGCGATTGTGATGGCCTGACCGGGATTCGTTGTCGCCAAACGGGTGTATATCTGGTCCAACCGGACGACTTTCAGCCCTTCGACCTGCGTGATGACATCATTCAGTTGGAAGCCAGCTCGGGCGGCGGGCGAATCGTCGAAGACCGTGGTTACTTTGCAACCTTCCGGTGCATTGGTGATTTCTACGCCGAGCATCGGGCCTGTGCCAGGTCGCCAGGCTCCCCAAACCTCACTCTCTTGCAGACGCGCCAACACGGCCGGCCATTCGTGGAAATGCGAATAGTAGAAACCGCCAAACTGACTTTTCCGCGAGTGGACACCGATCAGCCGGCCATCGGCGCTGAGCAGCGGTCCGCCCGTTGTCACATCTTGGACATCAAAATCGCTCCAGACTTCCCCACCGAGCACTCGCCGAATTCCCAGTAAATGAGCTTCTGGCGCCTCGTCTTCCTTTCCGCCTGCCGAATAGGCCACACCAAGATAAATTGGTTTGCTAGGAAATTGATCGGTCGCGTGAACATCCACAAACGGAAACGGCGGTGGGTCACTGATTTTCACAAGTCCCAAGTCCAGATCACGACAGACACCCTGAGTCTTGGCTTTCACACTGCGGTTGTCGGCTAGACGCACGGTCACGTCCTGTTGTGGCGTCACAACACAATGACCAGCCGTTACGATCTCCCCAGCGGCGCTAATGATGGTTCCCGTCGCTTTGCGACCGTCTGGGAATTCCAACATCACAACGGCTGGCAGCGCCTTTTCACGAACGGGTTTGGCCAATTCTCTTCTCGCCTGCCGATTGGTCTCGTCCGAAGGAGGCGCGGGGGTAGCGAGTTGAAAGTCGTTTTGTGTTCGCGCGAGGTAGATGTGATCGAACAACGCCGGCTGTCCGTCTTCGGCCGAAAGGGTGAGTTCCCGCAGATCGAATTCACCGAAGTCGCCGAACAGATCACGGGGAATGGAGACCCATTTGGCCGGTAGCGTCTGTTTCCAGACGTGTTTGAGTTCTGGTTGCAGTGGCGCATCAGGACCTGCTTCATAGCGATGCAGCGACTCAGGGTCAGTTGAACGCATCTCGACGGCGAGCTTTCCACCGTCTTTGCGGAAAGCGAAAAAAATGAACCGGTACTGACCCGGTTGTGGGCGTTCGCGAATCGGAGCGGCGTCGGGCAGACGCAGTGTCAGCGGGTCCTCTACCGAAACACGCAGAGAGTGGCTTCCCGAATGCGGTTGTTCTGCATCCAAATAGTCCGAAGGATTGGTGCCGGCAGCGGGTGCCGGCGGATCCGCAGCCATGCCTGTGACGAGCGTCACTTCGTCTTCGAACAGTTGATACAGGGCCGGATGCTGCGGGCTAATGTGGATTGAATGCCACTGAATCGGGACCTGAAGTGAACCCGGCAACTGCCACAGTTCAATCTCAACGGGGCCCTCGGTCGACGGAAGGTCGGCCAACGACACCACGATCGGCTGCATTACCAAATGGCTCTTGTCCCACAGTGGGAATTCTTCCTCGGCCACGAGCTCGCCCTGAATGCGGATTTGTAGCTGTGGCGCATTCTCGCCGTTCTCACTGCGTGTGGCGTTGATAACAAGCCAACGGTCGTTCGCCGTCAGCTTGCGACGCTGCGACAGGACCAGTGGTTGCTCGACGGCCGCCACGGTCTGCTCAAACCGGCCATGCTTATCTGCCCACTCCATAAACCGTGGGGTGTGACGGCATGTCGCTGCCGTTGCACCGACCGCTCGCCAGTCACGCCACGCCGGGACTGGCGTGATCAATCGCTTCTCGATCGCTTCGGACAACCGTTGCGGATCAAGTTGCAACAAAGGATCGACCCAGTTGGCAATATCGCGAATATCCAGCGGGTCCGTACCCGCCGGCCGTCCGGCGTGCGCCAGATCGACCTGTAGAGTCAGTTCATGGAGGGTGTTGTCGTCGGCAACATTGATCGGCAGCCAAGCGATCTCCGTGGTCTGACTCGCGCCTGTCAAGAACGCGGTCTGGTGGTTCGGTTGATTCGTCGGCGAGTGACTGATGCGTGCACGAACACATCCGCCCTTGCCGGCCAACTGATCCAACCCGATGCCTGCCCGAAATGCCGAGACGAGCGGCGAGAGCGCGAAACGCAGTTCGCTCGTGGCGTGCACTCCAAAGCCCCAGCCGTAGTCTCCATCGCGACAGCGAAGCGGGCCGCCGCGTGCATTGGTGTTGACCTGTGCCGGCCAGGGCGATCCTCCCAACGCGGAAAGGTGACTCGAACTGCTGGGAAACAACCGAGACAGTGGAACTTCGTTCGGTGCGAACAACCGGCGAACGCGGATGTCGCCATGTGCGATCCAGATCATATCCAGACTCCAAGCCGGTTGAATGCCGTGGAGCCATCGATCGACCAGTTTTGTATCGGCGATTGTGCGCGGACGCATCCGCGTCAGCGACGTCGTCGCGACCAGGCCTTGTGTGGCTTCGATCTGCATCAAGCGGCCAGCGGCGGTTGGAACGGGCGGAGCTTCCGGGGAGGGCAGAGCCGGTGTGGGGACCTGGGCAAGCAATGTGAGTTCGTCCAGATACAATTCCCAGCCGTTACGTTCCGGCAAGTGAATCTCCGCAATCTCCGCGTAGCGTACGGTCCGTGTGTCCTCGTCCAGCAGTAGCGTCACATAGCCATGAGAGAACCGCGCGACGCGGAAAGTCAGTCGCCCACCGTCACGGAGAAATATGGACTGGGGCTGGTATTCGTATTCCCGCCGGCGGTGCCACACGATGCGACGGACCCATTTGGCCGCGACACGGTAAGGGGCGTCGACGTCGGGCTCGCCTGATTGCTCTGGATTCGGTGGCTGAACGATGAAGTGCGGTGGAAGTTGTTCATGAAACGACTCGTCACCATGCAAGTAGCTTGTCACGGTACCGGGAATTCGGTCACCGCTGAACGTCTCGACAAACTGTCGCGGGTGCGCCGGCAAGGGCAAGCTGCGGTTGACCAGCCAGCTCAGTGGGTTGGCGGGATCCAAGAGCCGTCGACCATTCAATTTTGGCTCGCCTTCCGGCTGATGCCAGTCCGTCAGATCATCGCCCTCGAAGCGCTCGCCGTTGGAAAACCGTGCGGAATAGCGAGCTGGAGGGGCCGCCAGCATGACGTCGACCAGCGCGCCTGTTGTACCAGCAATAGTCAACAGAAGGACCGGCGAAAAATTCCAGTGAGCCTCGAACCAGCGTGCCATGAGAATCAGACCGTGCGGGGTGATACGGCCAACTCTCCGCGTCGTTGGGCGACGGTGGCCGGGAAGGAGTGGGTGGATTATACCACAAGGTTGCACGTTGGCGTGATTCACGGATAATGCCAGTTCGTGTCGTTATCGCTGCTTCTGTTGGTATCATTCGGAAAGGAATGGACTCCATGCCGCTACTTGTTGTTGGTTCCGTCGCGCTCGATTCTGTCGAAACTCCCACCGCCAAGCGCGACGACATTCTGGGGGGATCGGCCGTCTTCTTCTCCTACGCAGCCAGCTATTTTACGCCTGTCAAGTTGGTCAGCGTCGTCGGTGAAGACTGGCCCAACGAACACACGGAATTGCTCCAGCAACGGA
>JASLRF010000130.1 GCA_030744095.1 Pirellulaceae bacterium
CCGAGGAGCTTTGGTGGCTCGACCGTTAGCCGTGCCACTGGAACGTCCCTCGCCGCAAACTCATACCACACTTCGACAGCGTACGCGTTGGAGGACTCTTCAGGATCAAGGTCGATCGCCACGACACCCGAACCTGATGCCTCTGCGTTCTGTTGTTTGTTACCCTGTACCGCAACACCAACTAAGCTTGCCCCAGCCGGCAGCTGTACCTGAATTCTTTCCGAATCGGTTCTCAGTTGAAAGCATGCTCGATCTTGTCGCGTCAACCGGGACAAGAAGGACTGCAGCCAAAACTTTTCCAGAACCGTCGCCCCCAGTTGCGGTGTTTGCACGAGCCGCACGACAACGTCCACCTCTGCCACACCACCGCTGGTTTGAAACAGCTGATCGCGCGAAGACGGGTCAAGCAAATCGTCGATCAAGATATCCCATCCACTACTAACCAGCTCAACTTCCACTTCCTCCGTAGCCACCAGGCGCAGTTTGCTGGTGCCAACGGTTATGGACGGATCAACAGCGACGCGAATCAGCTTCAGTGGCAACGAATCGTCGGTCGCTTCAGGGGTGATCGGCAGCGTATAACGCGCCGCGATCGAACAGGGCTTGATCCGATCCTCTAACAGGTCGACAGTCACTTCAACGATTCCGGGATCCTCAGTAGGCATGATTCCCAAAACGGGAAGAGGACGTTCTCGCAAACCACCATTGGTTGCGGTAGTGTCCTCCGAAATCAATTCAAAGAACTGAATCTGGTCGTTCGGTACCGTCCCTTCAGGAATGTTGAATTTGATCTGCCGAAGTGGCTCATACGAGATTTCGAGGTCAAACCGTTGTTCGATGGCCAGGGTGCTTGCGGTAAACCTCAACGTGTTGGCAACATTGGCAGCAACGACTCGACTGCGCACTTCGAAATCACCCGCGAAAACCGAAGCCTCCTCGGATGGCTCCTCAACGTAGAACATCGGAAGTTGCTGCGTATTCGGCGATTCCAGATCGGGTGGTGCCGATTCCGCGATCAGGCCTTTGATTTCCTCGCCGCGAAGTGTCAAATCAACGTTGTCAGCTGGAAAGACAGCGACCGTCGCAGGGGACGCAACACCATTGACGGTGCGGGGCAGAACGACACTGAATGATTTGTCGTCAGAGGAAATCGGCCGATGTGCTTCAATGCGGATCTCGAAATCTTCCGCGATTGGTTTTCCGTTACGGGCCAGCGGAATCGTTAGCGGCGTAGTTTCAGTCAGCGAGATCGTCTCGGCAATCAAATCCGCAGGGAGGACTCGGTCAATTTCCCAGCCGTCGGCTTGAATCAGCAATTCACGAGTGCGGGCACCACTAGCGGTGTACTTCAAGGTTGCGATCAGTCGCAACTGCGTTGCTTCGACATGCAGAGAATAGGTCGGCTCAACACGAATCCGGGACTCACGGGCACGCACCTCGACTTTCAATGAGAACGGCTGGCGGTCATACTCGAATCGCGCCACCGCTCCGTTTTGTCGTTGTGATTCACTGACTTGCACTTGCCGAACGTAACTGCCGGGAAACCAATCGACGGTCCAATCGCCCACCACGGCCAAATCCAGAGAACCCGTTTGCCGCACAGCACCAACGACATCGAAGCCAGACATTTCTGTTTGACCAGCCGTCACTTTGTCAGCTGAAATCGAGAACGCTTTTAGACGTACCTCGAGTGCCGGATCTTCCTTTCCGTCTTGGCGAGTGACGCGGACCAACCTCGTATTGCGCCCCGTCTCAGCCACAACTTCGATACCGACGCCTGGAGTCGGTTCGGGAATCAAAATCGCGCCTGTGGGAAGACGAACATCAAACGTCCGAATCGGCGCGCCGTAACTTCGCACTCGGAGGTTGGTTTCATAGTCGATTTGTTGGCCCTTGATCGTGGCTTGCGTCGTAGCAGTCGATATGAGAACGGGATCGGTAAGGTTCTTCTCGCGCCATGTTACTTCAAGCGGACCACCCACATTCTCCACAGAGATGCGAGTCTTCTGCCCGCCAACCTTGCTGGTCGTCAGAATATTCACTTCAGAATCGTTGGTCGTTACATCCAAGTCGGATCCCGGCACTTCCAACTGTAACCGGGTGGGTCTCTGAGGCGTCAGCAAGGACACCCGCAGCTTTCCGGCGACTCGAACCACCGGAAGCTTGATGTTTAGTGTGATAGCATGATCTGAATTCGGCGCGGCACGAAGCCAAGCCACGTATCCATCGCCCTGCTTATCATAAGATACGAGCAACTCGCCCGGCCCAACATATGCGTCCGACATGAGAATCGTCTGATTCAAACGCAAAGGGACACGGATCCAAGAGAGCGATTCGCTATCACTGTTCTCGCGAATGCGAATATTCACCTTGACGGTAAACTGTGCCACATGTTCATCGGCCGTCCCAGTGAGTCCGACGTCGCCTTGAAACACGTAGACGTCCGGGGCGGGATCACGAGGAATCAACTGCTCCTTCAAGAGCTTAAGCTCTTGAAGCTCCTCAAGCGTAATAGATACCGGCACCAATTCCCCTGTGGTCTTGTCCTTGAACCAAAAGATCTCAAGATCTGACTCGTTGATCGCGTCAGGCCGCGACGACGTGTCGCCAACTGCTGCGCTATTGGGAATCGGGGGTGTTTGTGCCTGCGCAGCGCAAACCACGACCAACCAAATGGTTATAAGGCAAGAGAACACCTGATGGCGCATACGCAGGCCGGCATCCATTGAGCAGCACGTCGATTGACGGACAGGGGGAAAGATGAGAATCGAACGCCTTAACCTAGTTTATACCGACTTGGCCGAAGATTGAAGCTTTTCCGGGACAGAATCCGACTCAGCACCATCCGTTTCCATCCGTTCAACCACCACGGGTCGACGTCACCAATGCAATCAATTCTTGACTTAGCTCGCAAGTGGACGCCGCCAAGAGCCCGGGGGCGCCGAGCTGAAACTGTCCCCCACGCGAGGCAGACACTTCGCCACCCGCTTCTTGAACCAACAGGACTCCGGCCGCAACATCCCAGATTTTCGTGTCACTCGCCCAATATCCGTCCAAACGACCCGCCGCCAAATAACTGAGGTTCAATGCAGCCGAGCCCATCCGTCGTAATGCCTGGGAACTGACAAGCACGTCAAGAAACTGCCCAATCTCGGGCGCTTCACGTTCGATCTCCGGCGGCAGGCTGACGGCCACCAGGGCTTTCGGCATCTCAGTGCAGTCGCTCACACGAATCGGCTGACCGTTCAGAAACGCTCCCTCGCCCGAAACGGCCGAGAAACACTCATTGGATGTAGGATCGAATACGACACCAACCAGCAGTTCATCGTCGTGCCGCAGGGCGATTGAGACGCAAAAACTCGGCAACTGATGCACGTAGTTGGTGGTCCCATCCAACGGATCGCAAATCCAACAGTAGCCATCGTGACGGGACTGTTGGTCTTCGTTGCCCAGCCCATCCTCTTCACCGACGAAGCGATGATCCGGAAAAACGCTCAACAGCGTCTGCTGTATGACCCTTTGCGAGGCGAGGTCGGCTTCGGTCACCAGGTCCTTTGGCCCCTTTTCACGAGCCATGATCTTCCCTTGCCAATCCAAAAGAACTTGGCCACCCGCACGGGCGGCTTTTTCACAGGTCTCCAAGAATTGACGCATCAAAACCGCTCCGCTTTACCGTGTTTGCCAAGCCGCCACGAGTGATTTTAGCATCTCAGACATGGTTTTCACGGAATCCCGCGCATTCGCCAAGTAGGGTACGTCGATTCGCCCTTGATTTTATGCAAAATTGCTTGGACTCGGCATTCGAACTTGCTATGATCGGTAGAAGTTACGCCTGCGCCCCCCCTTGGTCGAGGCCGAAACGTCATTGCTCCTGCCTTATAGGTGTCTTTCTACTCTGCCTATGTGGCGATATCGGCCTCTTCTCTGTTCCGGCCCCGCCGTTCGCTTGCCGCGAGCGGCGGGTTTTTTTTTGGTTACCTGATGATTTCAACAACTAGCAAAATACACAGAGAATAATGAACGACCAAAGTGCGTGGAGACTTTGCGGAGCCACGGTGCAGCTGACGACGGAGTCCCTGGAGGCAACGATTGATGTCGAGCGTCCTGATCTTGGTCTGGGGTCGCTCACGTCGTGCATCAACGGCCACAAGGTGAAGCTCGACGCTGCCGGCATTCTTGGCGTTTGTGCTGGTCAAGTTGATCCGGCAGCGGTCAAGTCGACCGACTATTACGTGCGCGGCGACGACATGATTGTGTCGTACCAGCTTGCCACGACGCCTGACGTTGGCCTGCAAATCTATTGGCGTGTCATACACGACGAAACAACGCCAGCGACTGGAATTGAAGCGATTGTGTCCGCACAAACTGAACTGTCAGATAGTCACCCAGCATTGACAGTCCGCAGTCTGTTGCCGCCTGGCGATGTCTTGACGATGACCGCCAGCGGTGATCGAACATTTCGACCGCTTGCTCTCGATAGGGACGACTCGGCAACGAGCGACGGAGCTGTGTTGATCCGATTTGACAGCGACGAGATCAGTTTTCTGGAGATGGTGCACCCATCGGATGATTGCGGCGTCACGATCAAGAGAACCTCCGGGCAGCTTGTGACCTACTACCCGATCTTGACCGAACAGCTTGAGAAAGGTGTTATTCGTCGTAGTCGCATACGGGGCATGTTCTTGCCGCGTGAAAACGACAGCTCCTTCGCCTCGGAGCTTTACGCGCAGTTCGCGTCTTCCCCAACACCATTGACGACCTAGCGGGGCCGTGCCTCGGACTGACGCGAACTACCACTCGGTTGCGGCGACCCACTCCCCGACCAACCTGCGGTCAGTGCCCGTCGCTGAAAACTTGACTCATCTGTAAAGCCAGTATCACGTCAGCAGTTCTTTGAGGACTGTTCCACCTTGATCAGTCAGCCGCACATTGAGCCCGCGAAAGCGGTGCGTAAAATGCATGTGGTCGAAACCGAACAAGTGCATAATCGTAGCGTGAAAATCGTTGATGTGAACCGGATCCTTGATCGGCGCCCAGCCAATCTCGTCTGTTTCGCCGTGCACAACTCCGCCTTTCGAGCCACCACCGGCCATGAACACGCTGAATCCGAACGGGTGGTGGTCACGCCCTATGTTCTTCGATTGAGTGCCACCTCGGTTCTCCCACAGTGGTGTCCGCCCGAATTCGCCGGCAAACACCAACAGCGTCGAATCAAGCAAACCGCGTCGCTTGAGATCTTGGATCAGTCCGGCGATCGGCTGATACGACCAATGCGAACTCCGATCGGAAGATTCTGCTTCGTTTGGCCACACCGCTCCTTGAGCGATCCAAGCTTTCAAGACGGCGATTTCATCGCTGCTCAGCGGCGTCCCTTCGCCTTCCGGGGGCATCGCGCCAACTTCGTCGTCTTGCCCAGCGACAATCCGCAGCAAGCGACTTTCCGCAGGCTTGCCAGGCACAATGATCCGACCGTTGTCGCCACCTTCAAGCGCCCGTTTCTGTTGGTCCAGACGTAAGCCGGATTCGGACTCTTCGGGGCCGTGGCAGGAAATGCACCGCGTCCGCAGGAGCGGCCGCACTTCTTTGACGAAATCGATCTCGTCGACGGCGTTTCCCGGTCGCTCGGGCTCCCCTGGCTTGACCTCCTGCGCATCGGCAGTAGGGACAGGCGCACTGCTCAGACCACAGGCACAGGCACTAATTATCACCGACAGGCAAAGACGACAAGCAGATAGGCGGCGCATAAATGGTTGTCTCAGCTCTGAGGACGTGCTGTGACCAACACGAAAGCGTTACCGCTGCCGTAGTGTAGGAGGAGAGGCTCAGCTTCATTTAAGCAGACCATTTTAAAAGGGTCAAACATCTCCTGGATTCGTGGTTGTGCGGCTGAGTCGAAAGCTGCCAAACAACCACGCAGCCCAATGGTTACAGCCCCACCCGGACACTGGATGAGCTTGGGACTTACCCGCGAAGTCTCGCTCGATACGACTCAGCAACCTTGACGGCTGAATACCCGGCATTCAAAATCGACGGCTCGATCTGCCCCGCACGCCCTTTGAGGTTTCACTAATGTCGAGCGACCTTCGAAATCGGATCTTTGACGAATTACACGCCTTGGTCCTGATTGATCCGCACACGCACATCGATGCACTGAACCCGGCATCGGCGACGTTGGCGGATATTCTTGGATATCACTACTACACTGAATTAGCACACTCGGCCGGCCTCCCTAAGGACAGGATCGAAGATCCTGAAATCGACGAAAGAGAAAAGTGTCGCCGGCTGATCGCCGATCTGGGTCCCATAGATAATACGATCCAATACAGCTGGTTCATGGAAATGGCGCAAGTCTTCTTCGGCTTTGAAGGCGACCGCATTACGGCTGACAACTGGGAAGCGGTTTACGACACGGCGCTCGAAACAATGGCTGGAGACGATTGGGCATCCAGCGTGCTGCAGCAGAGCAAGTTGGAAGCGGTCTTCCTGACGAACAACTTCGACGACCCGCTCGAAGGTTTCGATACAAGCGTCTACGTGCCCTGTTTGAGAACTGACGACTTGGTCTTTCACCTGGGAAGGGCAGATGTTCGTCAGCGGCTCGAAGAAGCGGTCGGATCTTTAGTCAGCGATGCAGCGTCGCTGCAATCGGCGATCGGTGGCCTGTTTCAACATTTCAAAGACAAGGGAGCGCGTGCGTGCGCGATCTCGTTGCCGCCCGATTTCGAGCCAACGCGAGTTTCGCCCGGTCGTGCCGGCACGGCGGTAGA
>JASLRF010000131.1 GCA_030744095.1 Pirellulaceae bacterium
GTGATTTGCAGTAGTTTGAACCGCAGTTTACCCACTACACTTTGTTACAAAACGAAATATTGATCTTTTCGAGCATCGAGGTACGATAGAGACTAGATCTATACCCACCCATTGGAGTCGACTTTTAGATTTCGCATCTGGTAGTCGCCAATTACCCTCGCGCACAGCGCACCGCATCCTGGCTAACAACGGTGACGCGTCATCCTGCTTTTTGGAGCCTCCCACATGGGCTTTGTTTGCGTCGAATCGGTCTACCGCATCGGCAGGTCGACTTCTCTTCTCCATCGACGGCACCAGATCTGGATCGCCATCGCGCTCGTCGTTGCCGTCGTACACGTGCCGCTGGTTGTAGCCCAAGAAACACCAAGCGTTGAATCGGCAGATGTGGCTGAATCGGCCGCTGAGACTAGACCGGCCGCTGAGGATGAACCGGCCGCAAAGGTGGAACCTGCCTCAAAAGACGAACCTGCGGCAAAGGATGAACCAGCCGCTGAGGTTGGCCCGGCCGCGGCAGCGACGACGGATCCCGATGGGATGTTGCGATTCTCCTTCGACGGCGCGCGGTGGCGGGACGTTATCAAGTGGCTTGCGGATGAGTCCGATTTGGCGTTGCACGTCGGCGACCTTCCGACTGGCAGCTTTACGTACACGGATCCGGACTCGTTCACACTGCAAGAAGCGATTGATCGTGTCAATCTGTTCTTGCTGCCTCAGGGATTCACGCTTGTTCGCAGCGGCAGGTTGCTTTCGGTGATCAACCTCGCCGACCCGCGTAGTATGCAGCAGTTGGATGTCCTGGCAAAACTGGTCACCGTTGAACAACTCGATCAGCTGGAAGACCACCAGGTTGTGAAATGCATTCTTTCGCTTGGCGACCTTGACGCCGAAGATGCAGTCGAAGAATTGTCAGCCCTCAAACTCATGACGACGCCAGCGGTGTTTCCAAGGACAAATCAACTGTTGATCACCGACACCGCGGGAAAGCTGAAGAACGCTAAGACGATACTGGGTGCTTTCGAGCCTTCTACGCTCGACAACGGCACGGTCGTGATGAGCTTCGCATTACAGCACGTGGATGCCGAAGATATCTTGGTCGTGGCGCGTCCGCATTTGGGTTTGGCAGTGGGTGAGATGATCGGGATCGATGTCAGTCTGTCGGCTGACCTACAGGGGAAGAACATCTTTGTCACCGGTATCGAAGACAAGGTCAAACTGATTGAAGGCCTGATCACGGCCATCGACAAACCAGAGAAGGCATCAGAGACCAGCGGAGAATCGGAACTTCGTGCACACTTGGTCGAAGGTGGTAATGTCGAATTGGTCTACAGCGTTTTGCAAACATTGCTTGCCGACAAGTCCGTGCGTTTGTCGATGGACGAGACGGCCAGTAGCATCGTTGCCCTGGCAGCGCCGGAGGTTCAAGCGGAGATCGCGGCAACGGTGTCACAGTTGCAGGCATCGGAAGCTGACTTTGAGGTCATCCCGCTGAAGACCGTCGATCCTCATTTCGTTGTCAGCTTATTGAACGAAATGCTCGATCTGCCAGACCCGCTTGATGATCCCGAAGACATCGACCCCGATGCGCCCAAGATCGACGCCGATCCGGGAAACATGCGGCTGTTTGTTCGCGCCAAGAAACCGCAGATCGAACAGATCAAGAAGATCGTCGCTGGACTGGATGTTAGCAGCGGCACGAGCGGTGCGAGCAGCACTGACAAGCTTCGGTTCTTCCCCTTGCGCGGCAAACAGGCCGAACAGGTGGTGGAGACTGTGGCCAAGTTCTGGCGAGCACCGAATCCGATCATCTTGTTTCAATCAGACGCAAAGGCCGGACAAGAAGACACCGAACGAGTGGTTAACGATGAATCAATACAAACGAAGCCCCCATCGATAACGCCTTTGGAGACTCCCAGGGCGCGTTTATTGACGACGAACAACATCAACAGCCAAGCACCGCCGATTCAGTGCCAGGTAACGCCGCGCGGCCTGTTACTGCAGTCAGACGACACCGAAGCACTCGACCAATTCGAGGAACACTTGCGAATGATCGCGGGACCGTTTCATTCAGTGCCATCGCCACCGGTTGTGTTCTACCTCAAGTATGCGAAGCCCGACGATGCGATTCGAGTGTTGGCGGAATTGTTGGACGGAGGCGAGTCAGCAAGAGACGCCGTGGCGGGGTCTCTCGTCAATGGATATGTGACATCATCCGGTTCGTTTCTGACCAGTTTTGTGACTTCGCGTGATGGAACAACGACCATGATCGCGGGAACGATTACGGTTGTGGCCGATTCACGTCTGAATCGGCTGATCGCTCAGGGTACGGCCAGCGACATCGAATTGATCGAAGACTACCTGAAGATCATCGACAAAGACAGCAGCATTACATCGATTGAAACTTACGGCACGTCGCATGTGATCGAACTGGTCCACATCAATGCGAGCGAAGTTGCAGCGGTCATTCGCGATGCGTATGCAGGTCGGGTCGCCGCTGCGACGGGTAGCCGTCAATCGAATCAGTCGGGCTCGCCGCAGCAAGGGCAACGCGGGGTTGCTGAATCCAGGCCTTCGACGGCGAATCAAGAGGGAGACTCCAAAAAATCGACCCAAAAGAAACAGGCCAGCCAGCCAGCACGAGACCTCGAGCCCAAGATGACGATCGCCGTCCACGAGCCAAGCAATTCGCTGATTGTGACTGCCCCAGACCAACTGTTCAGGGAAGTCGAGCAGCTAGTTCAACTGATGGACGTCCGCAGCGAACAGACAATTGGGATCATGACGGCAACCAACGGGGCGGCGCTCGAGATGATGCTGCAACAGGCGTTATCGGGTACAGGAAGAACGAGCAGCGGCAAGACGGAGTCGTCATCACGGCCACAATCACCACGGCCACAATCAGTGCGGCCACCCTCACCACGATCACCACAACTACCATCACCGGCGTCATCACTGTTTCGGAGCAAAACCGGACGGTAATGCCAGGAGGGGATCCAACCGATGAATCGATGGTTCAACGTTTCGAGATGGTCACTTGTTTGTGTAGCCATGCTCTTAGGCAACGTAGTCCTTAGCAAACACCTTGCTGCCCAATCAGGCATTCGTGAGTCCTTGGAACGACTTGACAAAAACCAAGATGGCATGATCGAACGGGATGAGATCACGCCCCTGGCGCGCCCCTACCTCGAGCGGATCACGCGGGCACTGCGGATGTCAATCGACCGGCCCAACGAGATCGACAAACTGCAAGAGGCTGCCCGGGCCTATTCCGCATTGCAAAACGGTGTTAAGGGTTCAGATGTCCGCCCCGAAGGTGAAAGCAGCGTGAAGCCTTTCGGTACAGATCCGGACCAACCGTTGGTGCCGGAATTTGGCTTGACGAGAGTTAAATACCCGTACACGCAAGCTGACTTGGATTTCGCTGATCGGACCATGCGTAGCCACGATCGGAACGACGATGGATACATCGACCGGGCCGAAGCGGCGAGAAACAGATGGACACATCGAAATCCATTTGACGATGATCTCGACAAAGATAACCGCCTGAGCCGTTTGGAGTTAGGTCAACGATACGCGCGGCGGCGACTGTTGGAAGGTGCGTCGGGTGAACTGCGCAAGAAATCCTGGCGAACCGGGAATGGCGTGCGCTCTTCGACGCCTCAAGAACGAGACCGGCGGGACGAATCTCAGTGGTGGCGGCGAGGAGGTAGTCAGACCTGGCTGACCGCAAGCGTGATGGGACGATTTGATTCGAACCGGAACGGTCGGTTAGATCTTCAGGAAATGCAAACCCTTGGCATTCCATCCGGCCGAATCGATATTGACCGTGATGGAGAGGTGACCCGCGAAGAACTGCAGGTATTCGTTACGGAAATGCAGAATGAAGTGGGGGATCTTTCGGAAGGGCTGCCCGGTTGGTTCTATGAACTGGACGCAGACAGAGATGGGCAGGTTGAAATGTCGGAATTTGCCGCCGAATGGACAGATGAGAAGCTGCAAGAATTCTCCATGCTCGACACCAACGGTGATGCCTTATTGACGGCGGCTGAAGTCATCCAGTCCAAGGCGATGGTCGGAGGCAGCTATCGCAATCAAGTCGCCGAAGTGCTCCCACCACACAAGACCATTATCTCTGAGATCGAAGTAAGTGAGGATTATTTGATCGGCGATCTGAATGTGCAGATTTCGATCACCCATTCCCACACCGCCTATCTGGATGCCTATTTGACAGGACCCGATGGGCAGCGGATCGAACTGTTCACAGAAATCGGGGGCAGCGGTGACAACTTCGAAGAGACTCTTTTGGATGACCAGTCGCGATCCCCCATCGCGAAAGTAAGACCTCCATTCAAGGGAACGTTCAGGCCTGAAGCCTTGGATAAACGGCAGCCCAGCTTGAGCAACTTCAACGGCAAAAATGTCAACGGAGTCTGGCAGTTGGTCGTGCGTGGTACCCGAAGTGATCGTTTTGGAATGCTGCATGGCTGGAACCTGATCGTTAAACCGCTGGATACAATGCTTGGCAGCGCCGCGGAAGCTCCCTCGGAAGACGGTCCGCAGCCAACAGCGCGTCCTGAATATTCAAGACCTGAGTCTGTAAGACCGCAATCCAGGAGCCGGGAAGAGACGTACGTCACCGAAGCAAAATCGAAAATGGATGCGCTCAAGAGGGAGTACACTAAGGGCTGGGAAAAGATGGACCCGGAAGAGAAAAAATTGAAATTCGAAGCGCTTCAGAAGGAGTACGCGAAGTACAAGAAAGGGCTCGAGGACAGAAAGGCGTTCGAGGACAAACAAGGGTCCAAGGACAAAGACGGATTCAAAGGTAAAGATGGGTTTAAGAGCAAAGAAGAGTTCAGGGGCAAAGAGGAACTCGACCGCAGAAAGGAATATGAGCGCAGAAGGGAATTCGAGCGCAGTAGGGGGCTCGAACGCAAAGACGGGTCCGACCGCGGCAGGGGACTCGAACGCAAAGACGTCCGAGGGTAAAGATCCGCCAGATGGCAAGAAATGACATGGCAGTGATCAACCTGCCACCCCTCATGATAAGTGGTCTTTCATGAGTCCAAACGGTGAAATGCCGCGATCGTAAATCGGCACATGCTCTAGGCTTTGTCAAAACTAAGAATTAGGGTTGTCGAGCCTGAATGTCGTGGTTCCGCGAACCAAACGTTTTGACTGCGGAGCGATCAACGACTATCTGGCCAGGCGACCATTCTTCTTCAACAACAAGATCAAAACTGGACGTAGCTCTAGCTTGCAACGTTCATTGCTTGACGAAAAACGGCGCTTTCCGCGCGCGTTCGTATCGTTCACGCCAGACCTTGCTGCCGTCATTGGGGACCAATCTCGTATCGACGCCCCTTTCGAAGTACGGCGTGACGCCCTTGCGCGCGGCGTTGAGCACGAAGTTGACTTCGGTGTTTGCCAGATACATGGTGCGTCCATCGGGCCAGCGGGTTTCGATCAGGCGTGGTGGATCGGGGCGCGATTTCGGCTTGTCGACACGAAAGCGGGCGATTATATCGCGGTCGAGTTCAATGCCGATACCAGGTCGGTCCGGCACATCGGCGACACCTTCGACCACGCGAATTGGATCGACCAGTAGTGAATGCCGGTACAGCTGGTGACAGTTGACGGCCGGCCAAGTCGCATTCCTTAACACGCCGCCGAATTGCAACGACCACGCCGCCGTAATCCCCGTGCCGACCAGTTGGAGCCAAAACGACTTTTCACCCATTTCGGCAACGCGACCGACTTCCATCAGTTTTGTCGCACCGCCACCGACAACGAATCCGTCACACACATCTTCGCGAAACGCTACGAGTGGATCGGGGTTGCCATAATGCATGGCCACCTTGCCCCGGCAGGTCTTTCGAATGGCTTGATTGCCGGGCACATCGCTCTGGAGTATCGGCGTCTCCCAAATCAGATGTTTGGGCGCAATTGCCTCCAGCTCTTTGAGGATCGGGATGCCACGCTCGGCATCGAGCAACGTGTCGTTAAAATCCATGGCGAAATGAAAATCGTCTGGCATGACCTTGGCAACTTCTTCGATCTGCTGCCAGACGTCATACCACGGGCGACCCTTGGTTTTGTAACCACGATAGCCCTGCCGATATGCCTCCTGGCATTCAGACGCCATGTCTGCCGCCGAAGTATCGATGTTCCACCAACCGACCGGCGTGGTTTCATTTTGTTTGGTGCCCAAGAGCGCGTGTATCGGCACCTCGGCCGATTTGGCGACGGCATCGAACAGGGCCATTTGCAATCCAGCACCAAGAGTATCATCCCACATAATTGCGGCGGCGTTCTTGCCGCGGGCACGCGCGACATCGTCATCTCCGGTGGCGCCCCAAGTGTAGTATAGCAGTGTCTCGCCGATACCGACCTGACCGGACTTGAGCGTTACTTCAATGATCTCAGTCCAGGCCCAATGCGGCAGCTCGCGCGCCATATTACGCCCTGACGTTTCACGATATGGCAGCTTTACGGTGGTGCGCTCAATGTCTGTAATCGTGAGCCATTTGTTGGATGGTGCTGCGTGGCCAACGCGCGCGGAAAACTCGCAAAGTCCCATTCCTGCGCTCACGGCAAGGCTTGCTTCGAGCATTTGACGGCGGGTAAACGGCGTGGTCGGTTGTGTGTGGCGGAGAAGTTTCATTGTCTGATCTCACTGTAAGTCGGTTTGCACGCGGTGCCGCAAGGATGAATTTCTCTTTCATCCCGCGCGACAACATTTTAGACTAAACAACACGCGTCGTCGAAGAGATCCAGCGCTGACCGAACAAACCCACTCCAAAGACAACATCCACCGTACGGCGATAATTTCAACGGACGTGCGAGCTTGGTGCCGAAGTTCGACCAGGCGTTTGCGGCCATCGTTGAGGATCTGGCCGCAAGCGGACTGTTGGACCACGTGCTGGTGGTTGCGATGAGCGAATTCGGACGGACGCCGCGCATTAGCGGGCACATCGGTCGAGACCACTGGCCTGAAGTCTGGTCGTTGGCGATGGCTGGGTGCAATGTCAGGCGCGGAATTGCCGTCGGCCAAACCAACGCACAAGGCACTTGGGTCGAATCCGATCAACACGATATCGGGCACATGTTTCACACTTGGTTCAAGGCGCTGGGCATTGATCCCGAGCACACCGAGTACGACAACCAAGGTCAACCGTTGCCGATCGCGCATGGCGACTGTGGCGCGATCAAGGAATTATTGAGTTAAGCAATGCCATAGATATCCGATCGTTCCCTCAATATGGACCAATGGTCAATGATACACCAAGCCGACGCATGATCGTGTTGCAGGGGCAGACCGGATCTACTGTCAAGACTAAGAATTAGGGTTGTCGAGCCTGAATGTCGTGGTTCTCCGCGAACCAAACGTTTTGATTGCGGATCAACGACTATCTCGCCAGGCGACCATTCCTCTTCAACCCTAGAATCGAGAATTGACACAGACTAGAAGACTTGTATCAGGTTCTTCTTTACCAATGAGTCACACGTTGTGGGCTGGTCTCCCGACCGGCCCACGTCGGCGGAGCCTTGCAGGGTCGCACGGCCGTAGGCCGTGAATTTAAGACGCACTAAACGCCCGACTCGACATGTTCAAGCACGGCGGATGCCGCCTCGCGCGTGGTCAGTGCCCCCCCCAAATCAATGGTATGGGATCCACTGGCCATGGTCCGCTCTACAGCGCGACGAATTCGTTCCGCCGCGTCGTTCAACTCCAGATGATCCAACATCATCGCAGCACTTAAAATGGCGGCGATTGGATTGGCAACTCCCTGGCCGGCAATATCGGGCGCCGAACCGTGCACAGGTTCGAACATCGATGGTGCCGTCCGATCGGGATTGGTATTGGTGCTCGGGGCCAGCCCCAGGCCACCGCCAATAATCCCGCCCAGATCAGTCAACAAGTCGCCGAACAGATTTGAAGCCACAATCACGTCGAAGTGTTCGGGCCTGCGCACCATGTTCATCACCGCGGCGTCACAATGTTGCCGATCAACTTCGACGTCAGGAAACTCAGGTGCGAGCTCTTCAAATATCTCGTCCCACATGACATATGAGAATCGTTGTGCATTTGACTTCGTGATCATCGTCAAATGCCGGCGACGACGTTGGGCCATGGCAAACCCGTACCGTAAGATCCGTTCGACGCCACGGCGAGTGTGCGAGGCGGTTTGCACTGCGACCTCGCCGGCCTGCCCCTGCTTGAAGCGACCGCCAATGTTGACATATTCGCCTTCGGAGTTTTCACGAATCACGACAAAGTCAATGTGTTGAGGGCCTTTGTCAGCGAGAACGCTTTTGACGCCTGGCAGAAGCTTCGCCGGTCGGACACAGGCGTACTGGTCAAACGTCTGACGAATCTCGACCAGCGGTGCCAACGTGATGTGATCGGGCAGCTTCTCCGGCCAGCCGACGGCACCCAGGAGGATCGCATCGAAAGGCCGCAAAATGTCAATGAAATCTCTCGGTACGACATGACCATGCTGCTCCCAATAGCTGAAGCCCCACGGTAACATCGTCAGATTCAGCGCGAACGACCCATCCAGTTTCGATACGGCTTGCAGGACGCGCACCGCTTCGTCAGTGACTTCCGGCCCAATTCCATCGCCAGGATAGACGGCAATATCAAGGGTTCTCATTCCAGATCCTCAAGTGGTTTGGTCTCGGGTCGTCCAATGCTGACACGCTGTCTCATCTGATTGAACAATGAACAGGCATGACGAGGAAGACACTGGCACTGTCAAACATGGGCTGCAGGATACCAAGTGCCGCAATCCAACAGT
>JASLRF010000132.1 GCA_030744095.1 Pirellulaceae bacterium
TAGAAAGCGTGCAAGAACGATGCCGACATCATGCTTGCAACGGCTGCCCTACTGCCGCCGCAAGCACCTAGAAACGGTAGCACTGATAGCGGCCCATTTCCCTGGATTCCACCGATTTAATACCGTTCCGGGAATCGCTGGCAGAGGACGCGTTGCGCCATAGTGAAGCGCTCTTGTCGAAGGCGCAAGCTATTTCGCACACTGGCAGCTTCGAGTGGGATGTCACTCGAGATCGACTCGTCTTGTCTGATGAACTACTTCGCATCTATGGAATTAAGCGTGACGAAATCGAGGGATCCATCGAAGACGTATTGCCCTTGATCGATCCGAGGGACCGTGACCTGATTCAGACGGGAATCGAGCGATCATTGAAAGCGGGCAAGATTGAGGGTACTGAGTTTCGGATCACCCGACCCGACGGTACAGCTAGAACCCTGTTCGCCGTGGCGGAATTCGTAGCCTGGGAGGACAAGGAATATGCCGTGATCGTGGGGTTTGTGCAAGACATCACCGAACGCAAGAACGCGGAAAACGCTCTGCGGGAGAGCGAGGAGCGGTTGCGCGAAGCACAGAAAATCGCACACCTTGGTTCCTACGATTGCGACTTGCTTCAGGGCCACATTCGCTGGTCGGACGAAATGTACGAGATCTACGGATTCAATAAAGGTACGGTGCCCGATATCGAAGACGTACGTCGGTGCATCGTCCCCGAGGATCGCGCGATTCTCGATAACGCACTGGCGAGTATGGACAGGCGTGATACTCCCACGAACATCGAGTACCGCATCAAGAAACCCAATGGCGAGCTTCGTCATGTCCTTGCCAGAGTGAAAGCGGAATTTGATGAGTCAGGCGAGATGGTGCGACTTGTCGGCACGTTGCAGGACATTACCGAGCAGAAGAAGTCCGAGCAGCGTTACCGGACGGTCGCCGATCATACTTATGCCTGGGAGGTCTGGGAGAACCCAGACAAGTCCTTCAATTATGTGTCACCCGCCTGCAAAGAGATCTCCGGATATTCGGCCGAGCAGTTTCTTGCAAACCCGAGGCTCTTTGATGAAATCATCCTAGACGAGGACAAGGACGTTTGGAATGAGCATAACCATGAGTCCACACCTCAGATTCAATTTCGTAGAGAAATTCAGTTCCGCATCAAGCGGAAAAATGGCACAACGGTCTGGATTGATCACTCGTGCCAGACGGTTACCGACGAACATGGCACATTTCTGGGCTATCGTTCCAGCAATCGCGACATCACCGAGCGCAAGAATGCTGAAGAGGAGCTGCGGCAGCGGGAGGCAGAATTGGCCCATGTGACACGTGTCGGAACGATGGGTGAAATGGCCACCGTGCTAGCGCACGAGGTGAACCAACCGCTGGGGGCGATTGCCAACTACGCTGGAACGTGTGTTCATTTGCTTGCCAGCGATCAAGCCAGCCCCGACGTTCTACGGAACGCTCTGTCGCAGATTGACCAACAGGCTCGCCGTGCCGGTGAGATCATTAACCGGCTGAAGCGATTTGTTACCAGTACCGCGCCCAACATTTCTGTGGTCGACCTGAATGAACTAATTCGGGAAGTGTGCGGACTGATGCGCAGCCAGATACAAACGCATCGTTCGTCGCTGCGATTGAATGTTGACGACTCGATGCCGATAGTGCAGGTGGACACCGTCCAGATTCAACAGGTGCTGGTCAACCTGTTACAGAACGCCCTGGAGGCGATGGCAGAGATCGAGCCAGCTGACAGCTGGATTATCATCACGTCCGCGACGACGGCTGACGGTGCACAAGTCTCCATCTGCGATCGCGGCCAAGGAATGTCGCCGCACGTGGTGGATAAGCTATTCGAGCCCTATTTTAGCACCAAGCCAAAAGGACTTGGCATGGGACTTAGAATTAGCCAACGTATCATTCAAGCACATGGAGGCAGCCTGTCGGCCTCGACGAATCCAGATGGCGGAGCGACGTTTCAATTCACCCTGCCAATCAAGACAGATTGAGCCACTCGTAGAAAGATCAACCAACGGCACTCAGGCGATTTCCTGATCGCCACCCTGTTGGTCTTGCCGCAGAGTCGCCGTGCCATTGAGCAGAGCACGCAAACGATCGAATTCGTCGTGGTCGGAAAAATGGACAACGATTTTTCCACGACCCTTTTTGCTTTGTCGAATCTCGATTTTCGTTCCCAGTGCGATTCGTAGCTCTTGTTCCAGAGAAGCAACCTGGTCGCTTTCGGTTCGCTTACTCCTTCGCTCACCGGCCATGTCCAGAATATTATCGTCCATGTCGCTGACCGCTTCGCCGACTCGTCGTTCGGTGTCGCGAACGCTCCAACCTTCGCTGAGGATCTGCTCGCACAGCTGAATCTGTTCGCTCTCTTCACCCAACGGCAACAATGCTCGCGCGTGGCCGGCGGATATCGCGCTTGTGCGGACGGCGTCGAGTACTTGGAGGGGTAACTCCAGAAGCCGCATCAAGTTGGCAATTGTCGACCGGTCGATCTTCAGTCGCTGCGCCAGATCGTCCTGGGTGCAAGTATGTTCGTCGAGATAGCGTTTGAACGACAGCGCCTTTTCAATCGCGTTTAGATCCTTGCGCTGCAGATTCTCGACGATCGCCAATTCTGCGACCAGCCGATCGTCGGCGTCTTTGATTCGTGCGGGTACTTGCGACCAGCCGGCCTGGATTGCCGCCCGCAGTCGGCGTTCGCCAGAAATCAGCTGATACCGCTCGCCCGTCCGCCGTACCAAAACTGGCTGCAGCATATCGTGTTCTTTGAGGCTCTCGGAAAGTGAGGCGATTTCGGCTTGCCCAAATTCGCGACGGGGCTGAAATGGGTTGTCGTCGATCTCGTAGACGTTCAACAGAAAGACATCGGAGATGGAACCACTCGGTCCTGCTGGCGACTGGTCGTTGCCTCCGTTGTTGAGGACCGAGAGATCACGGGCTTCTCCCATCCTCTGCTCGCTGCCATCTGGTTCGTTGGGCGTCCCTAACAATGCCGCCAGTCCGCGGCCAAGTCTCCGATCCTTCGTCACGATGAACTGCCTCCCTGCAATGCTCGACATCGTTGGCGCCCGTTGCACCCTATCTGCGAACCGATACCTTTGCTAGCAGTTCGCGAGCCGATTCATCGAGCGTTATTATTTGAAATCGCGGGTAATTCATCGACGTCCCTGCCGAATCATGTCCCGTCGGTCAGTCTTTTGATTGCGATCGCTTGGTGCAAACCGAAATCACCAACCCCTTGTGGATGACTTTTCGGATTTTTCACTTCGGTTGCGTGAGTCGATCCAAGCTGAAAACCGGCCGGGCAGCCATCGGTCTGGCATGGCGCCGGCACAAAACCGCTGATTTTGCGTGCCACGACGGCAGAATCTAACCAAGCTGCCGTCGACTGTCGGCCCCATTTTTTTTCGCCAGTTCGGAAAACAAAGGTCGGTCGTTCAACAATCACGATTGAACCGTTGAAAGGCGATGTCTCGTGAAGTCTGGCGATATTGTGAAACTCGGAGGTTTCACATGAAACATTACATACTCTCCAGGCCTCCTGGATTTCGCAAAGGCCTGAAAGGATGACGGTAACGCAGAGGTCTTATATCGCCTGTTTCACGTGAAACATCTTGTTGCTGCGATCCGTCTGTTTCACGTGAAACATCTTGTTGCTGTGATTCACCTGTTTCACGTGAAACGATCGAACGTCGCCAGCCGCCTGTTTCACGTGAAACACGTAGCCTTTAAGATCCGTCGCACCCGGCAGACCCGTTTCACGTGAAACGCCCAGTAATAAGACCATTCCATCGCTAGACCAGAGGGTTGACGACCAGGCCACTAAGCAACTTGGGAAAGAAGTACGTGCTCTTGGCGGGCATTCGTTCGCCGTGCTCGCTGATCTGGCGAATATGATGAAGCGTCGCGGGCATTACTAGTGCGGCCAGCGGGAATGGCGCGGCGTCTGTTTCACCGGTTTCCAGGGCAGCAACCAGTTCGTCGACCAGGTGAACGTACTTGGGCTTGGGCAAGTCCTTGCCGTCCAACAGCGTCTCAATGGCGAGCCGATGGAGGATGCTAACGCCCAAGCCCTGCCAGTCCGAGCTGTGATCACTGGCGATTTCTGCCATACGACTCATTCCTTGCTCATTTAACCGGACTCTGGTCCATCGCTGGTCCTTGGTCGTAAAGAATGCGAGTTCGCGCTGATCATCTTCCAGTTCGATGGACTCCCAGATGGTATGAGCTTGCGCTGGACCTTCGCCGGCGTCCTGCGTTTCAAAAGAGCCGTCGAGCTTGGCAATCAGTTCGGCCGCAGTCATCGCTGGAAGGCCACGAAACAGTCGGTGAGTGGGTAACACAATCATGCCTGGATCGTTCATGCCGACGCACATGGTCATCACATAGTTGGCTGGGTGTTGAGGCGGCAAGTCATCTTCGGCAGCCAACTGGTCACAGTAGTTGCACGCCGTTTCGTAGCGGTGATGTCCGTCGGCGACGAACATCGGTTTTGGGCCCATCGCTGCCGCCAATTGTGAAATGACCTGTACATCCGAAACCGGCCAGAGTTGATGGACGATACCCAGGTGGTCTGTGGCTTCGAGCGGCGCGACGCCGCTGACCGTGGCCTCCAAAAGAGACTGCGCTTCGTTATCCGCATCAGGGTAGATGCCGAAAATCTGGCTGAGATTTGCACGACAAGCGGTGATCAATCTAAGCCGATCCGCTTTGGCAGCGGCGTGCGTTTCTTCGTGCGGATAGATCGTCCCTTCGCCGAAACGTTCGAGCTTGACTCGGGCCATGAATCCACGACGAGTGAACTCTTGACCACCATATGAAAAGACCTGATGGTAGACATACACGGCTGGATCTGGGTCTGCTTGCAAGACACCTTCCGCTCGCCAGTTCTTCAGAAATCGGGCCGCCCGTTTATATCGATCGTCCTTCTCGTCGTCGCCCGGTTCCTCACGATTCAGGATCAGGCGGACCACATTGGCTGGATGCCGCTGATAGAGTTCATTTTGCAATTCTGGACCGATCACGTCGTAAGGCGGTGCGATGACGTCGCTGAGCGAACCGACGTGTCCCAAGTCGTAGCGGAGTCCACGAAATGCTTCAATTTGTGGCATGAATGTTGTCCTGAAGGGGCTCAACGGCGGGCAGCAACCTGCCGTCTGTCAATGGGTTATGTAGCGGCAACAGGCCGCGAGGGGATCACGGATGATAACAAAAAAGCCGCTGGGGAAAACCCAGCGGCTGGCGTCGCTGTAGCAACCGATTCGGTTTAGTAGCGATAGTGATCAGGCTTGAAAGGACCTTCAGTGGGCAGCCCCAGATACTCGGATTGCTTCGGTGTTAGCTTCGTCAGTTTGGCACCCAGGTGGCCCAGGTGAAGCCGAGCAACTTCCTCGTCGAGTATTTTGGGAAGTGTATAAACGCCAACTTCGTAGTTCTCGTGATTCTGCCAAATCTCCATTTGGGCCAGAACTTGATTCGTGAACGAGTTGCTCATCACAAACGAAGGATGTCCAGTAGCACAACCCAGATTCACCAACCGACCCTGGGCCAATAGCAGGATCGAATGCCCATCGGGGAAGGTGTATCGATCGACGGGCCCACCGACATCCTGGTCGTCCTTGATCCGTTCGCATTTGATCGTCTTGCTTTCGGTCAAGTACGCGACATCGATTTCGATATCAAAATGCCCGATATTGCAGACGATCGCGTCGTCTCGCATCCTTTCCATGTCTTCACCCCGAATCACGTCACAGCAGCCGGTGGTGGTTACGAAGATATGACCTTGTGGTGCCGCATCTTCCATTGTGACCACTTCGTACCCTTCCATGGCAGCTTGGAGGGCGTTGATGGGATCGATCTCCGTAACGAGGACTCGGGCACCAAGGCCGTCCAATGATTCGGCGCAACCCTTGCCAACGTCGCCGAAGCCACACACGACCACGGTCTTACCAGCAACCATCACGTCGGTGGCACGCTTGACGCCGTCGGCGAGAGATTCGCGACAACCGTACTTGTTATCGAATTTGCTTTTCGTTACCGAGTCGTTGACGTTGATTACCGGGACACGAAGTTCGTTATTCTCCAACATGCGTTGAACAGCGTGGATTCCCGTTGTCGTTTCCTCACTGATGCCGCGGATCTCGACCAACATTTCGGGAAATCGTTTGTGAACGATGGTGGTAAGATCGCCACCGTCATCCAAAATCATGTTCAAGGGCTTTCCGTCCGGGAAAATGAGTGTCTGTTCGATGCACCATTCGTACTCTTCCTCGGTTTCGCCTTTCCAGGCATAGACGGGAAATCCACGCTTGGCCATCGCCGCGGCGGCATGGTCCTGCGTCGAAAAAATGTTGCAGCTGCTCCACGTGACGTCTGCCCCGAGCGCAACGAGGGTCTCCATCAGGACCGCAGTTTGGACCGTCATGTGAAGGCAACCGGCAATCCTAGCCCCGGCAAGTGGCTTGCATTCGCCGTACTGTTCTCGAAGCGACATCAAGCCCGGCATTTCATTTTCGGCCAACATGATTTCCTTGCGACCGAGTCCGGCAAGTCCGAGATCTTTGACTTTGTACGGTAACTTCTGATCGACTTGCGACACGTGTGTCTCCTTTTGCAGCGGCGAATGAAATGCTTGTTCGTGCTTTGACCGCCCCGTAGGTGCGGGTGTTTTGGGCGACGACGCGTGATGCCAATGACGCCGCAATCGGGTTCTATACGCCGATATCATATGACGTACCCCCTCATTTCGACAACCCATGCGAAATACCGGTTCCCAGCTATGCTGCCATCACACTGGCAACATAGCGCTGTCGGCTCAGGCTTCGTCAGACAGCTGGGCGAACGCTTTCTTGGCCGTCGTGCAGAACGCACGAATGAGCAGCACGTCTTTGCTACCAGGGGCGGATTCCACGCCGCTGGCCACATCGACGGCATCGGGGCGAGCGGTGTTGATGGCAGCGGTGACATTGAACGGCGTCAGGCCCCCAGCCAGCACCAGTGGGATCTCTCCCAGGATTTCTCGGCTCTGTGTCACGCTGCCCCAATCAATCGCCTGCCCCGTTCCGCCGTACTGATCGGGATGGTGCGCGTCCAGCAACACAGCGTCGGGCAGTCTCCCCAGCCCCCGGCAACTTTCCAGGTAGGCGGTGATTGGCGTGAAACCATCATCGCCACAGCGAAAGGCACGAATTACCTTGTATTGGACTAAGTTTCCGAGGAATTCCGGCGGCTCGTCGCCATGCAGTTGCAGGTAATCCAAATCCAGGCGATCCGCGATTTCCGTGATTTCGCCGGCTTCCGCATTCACGAAAACGCCGACTTTGGTCACGGTGTTTGGAATCGCCGGCATCACCTGTTCGGCTGCGGCCAGATCGATGCAGCGCGGGCTCTTGTCGTAGAAGTTCAGCCCGATCGCATCGGCACCCGCCAGCGATGCAAATCGGGCGTCCTTCACGGACGTGATGCCGCAAATCTTTATCTGAAACAAGGTTACGATCCGTAGACGTGCTGGGACGAACGGGTGGAATGGTCGCGCGGGAAGCCCACGTCCATTATAGGGACGAATATTCGCCTGTCTGCACTCGCGTCTCCCAGGAGGCCCGGATTATCTGGACTTCAAGCATGTCGCGTCGACCATTTCCAGCGATTCCAAATATCGCGACGCTACGGCTTAAGTCGAATGTGTGAGTTTGCCGATTTCAACGAAGAGTCGGGTTGTGCCATCCATCCGCTCGAACTGCCGCCTGTTGAATCAAACTTATCAGCCAAGGACTGGGGCCATGTACGAATCATTCTTCGACCTCTCCTCCCGACCATTTCCCGCTGCACCGGCGGTACAGTATTATTTTCCAACCGCCGTTATCGAACAATCGCGGCAGACGCTGATTCGGATCGTGGATCGGGCTGAGGGCCCCGGTTTAATCGTTGGTCAGCCTGGTCTGGGAAAGACCCTGCTGCTGCGAATGCTAGAGCATCATTTCCAAAATGTATTCCATTGCATTCATCTGGCCAGCGCCGCGATTGAAAGCCGCAAGGACCTGTTGCAGAACGTGTTGTTTGAACTCGACCTACCCTATCGGGACATGGAAGAGGGCGAACTGCGATTGTCGCTGCTGGACTTTCTTCGCCCCAGCGAAAGCTGCCCCCACGGCGTGCTGTTGCTTGTTGATGAAGCCCACACGCTGCCGCTGCAACTGTTGGACGAGATCCGAATGATCACGAATCTGGTCCGCGATGGCCAACCGCGAGTTCGCCTGGTCCTCGCTGGTGACGCACAGTTGGACGAAGTTTTTGCCGATCCGCGCCTCGACTCGTTTAATCAGCGCATCGCCGCTCGCTGCTATCTGGAACCACTTAACCAAGAACAGACCATCGAATATGTCCGGGCGCAGATCAATGCGGCCGGTGGCGATCCGTCGGGGATCTTCACCGATGATGCTCTCGTTGCCGTCCACCGCGCTTCTGGAGGAATTCCACGTCTGATCAATCAAGTGTGCGACCACTCTTTGGTGATGGCCAGTTTGGGTGGCTACCAGCAACTGGATGTGGCAGGCATCGAAGAGGCATGGGCCGACTTGCAGCAGTTACCAGGTCCATGGAATGATCCAGTCGTGCAATCCAACGAGGACGGAGAGTCGATCGTTGAATTTGGATCGTTGGATGAAGATGATGCGGCCCCAGTGTCGCCATTCGACGAACCGCTTGACGCGTCGACCGATGGCATCGAACAGCCAAGTGTTGAAGCGACCGATTCCATTCTCTCCGGCGAAGCGACTGGCGGCGAAGTCGACCCACCCCATGGGGAACCCATCGCCGTCACGTCAGAAGGTATCACCAGCCCCACCTCGGCGGATAGGGAAGCTGCCGCAGTCCTTGAAGGTGTGGATCTGCCAACGCTCCCAGATCCTGCAAACGAAACGCCGGTGGGAGTCGATGCATCAAATCCGGAGTTACCAGATTCAGATGTGTCGATTCATGAAGTCGAGCCCATTGGCCACTCTGATCCTGAGTCGCGGCCGAAAGAGGCAGGGATTGGTTACTTCGAATCGAACGTCGTCCAGTTTGGTTGGGAAGCGAACGCCGTTGAACCCTCCGCGCCAGTTGAAGAAGAACCTGAGGCCGACGACGCTACGGAATTGGACGCCTGGCCATCCTCGGTGGTCCCCACACCAACAAACGGGAACCCCACACCAGCAAGCGAGAATGCGCCTGAGACCATCGATCCCTTCGGACAGAACTTTGACGAGGAGGAAGTTGTCATTGATCGATATGCTGACTTTGATGGCGGCGTCTTTGCAGGATGCCCACGCGTGTCCAGCGAAGAGGGACGCACGTTGGCATCCATTGTCGATCCGCACCCGAGCCCTCAGCTTTCCGTCGTGGAAGTGGATTCAGTGGACGAAAGAGAAGCGGGTGATGCCGCTAAAGAATCGATCGACGCGGTTGTCGATGACCTAAACCACGACGAGGTGGCCAATGAAAACGTCGCGGTGACGGAAGAAATCGCAGCGGCTGCAGATGATCGTGCCGCGAACGCCGAGTATGCTAAACAGGCACTGGCGAATCATGTGGTCGATACGTCGTCGCTTTCCAACTGGTTGTTCGAGCCAACCACGGAAAATGTTGACACGGGTGGATCCGAAACGGACCATGTAACGCCAGTTGAAAACGAGCTGCCTTCGAGTGAAATTGCGACAGCACCGTTGGAATCTTCACGGCCAGAGTCTGCTGACGAAGAACCGTCCAACGACGCATCTCAGGTCGCAGTTTCGCCAGGCGAGGATGAGGTGAAGCACTCGTTTCTGCAGGTGCACGATGGTCCGAATATCAATGATGACCGAGATATGATCGTTATCGATCAAGACAAACACGATGGTGTGATCCTCACACAGCCAGGTGATGAACTGGCGCATCGCGTCGAGTATCAGCAGCTGTTCTCTCAGTTGCGACAAGGTTAGAGAAGTGCGAAGCCATCGATCGAATACTATCAGTCAATCGCTTCGCAATAGTCTGCCGGGATGGCGGTATCCGATTCCGCACACGCCACCACCGTTTGCGACGGCACGTTCGACACACGTTTATGACGCCGCGGGGCCGAGCGGAATTGTACGGTCGCTCTGGTGCGAAACCAAAAGATAATCGCAATTGACGTTATCGCAAACGCCACGCCACAGAACATCATCGGGTAAGCCGGAAATCCGAAGCGGTGAGCAAAGTGTAAGATGCCACCCACGGCGGGCGCGCCAAGCAACGCACCGGTGTCAAACATCCCAAGCATTAACGTCGTTCCCAAGCCGCGATACCGTTCAGGGAATGCCGTGCTTCCACTGGCCAAGACTGACGGGAACAGCAACGCGTGTGCGACGCCCGCCATACTGCCAGGAATCATCAATTGCCAAGTTGTCCGAACCGTCAGATACAGCAACATGCTGCACACCAGGGCGGCGAGACCCCACATCACCCAGACGCGATTCCCACGTCGTTCGAACTGCCGCCGCGTCAACATGCGAACCGCAAAAGCCGTGATTGCGTAGGTGGCAAAGAACATCCCGATTTGTGATATCTGAATCTCGGCGGCATACATTCGTAAGAATGTGTTGGGAACCGAGACACCGGCGCCCACGGCCGCCGCCACCAACATGACGACGCCCGGGTGGTAACGTCGCATTAACAGGAAGAGGTTTGGTGATCGTCGAATCGGCTTGATCGCTTGTCCCCGGGTGGCACCCCACGCAGCCACAAAGGCCACGCTGACCAGGCATCCCGCTGTCAAAAACAGCTGGTTCAGCTGGCCGCGTTGGATCGTATCACCGGAACAGATCCAGTCCGCAACTTGGGGACCGACCAAAATGCCAATGAAACCGGACGTGCCCAGCGTTCCTACAATTTCCGCCATCCGCGCCGGTGGTACTCGGCGGGAAATATACGTGATCGACGCGCCAAAGATCCCAGCAACACTGGTTTGCATCAAGATCCGGATCAGGAAAATCGCAGGACTTGTCGCCGAATGAATCAGGCAATGTGCCAACAGACTAAGCACGAGAAAAACCAATGACCACAGCCAAATGGTCCTTGCTCCGAGTCGATCGATGCCAATGCCCTGACCGAATCGCATGACCAAACTGCCGACCATCCCAACACCGACAATCATCCCCAGCTGCCCTTCGGCGCCACCCAAATGAGTCACGAAGTCGGCATAGCGGACCAGAATGCTCCAGGCGATCATCGTCAGCGCGTTGGCCAGATAGGCGAGCCAGAACACTCGACCGTAGACGCGTTGCGGTTTAAGCTCCAATGCAGGCATAAGACGAGTCGAAAGGCGGGAAATTGAAGGGAGGGAAGCGGCAAGTATAACTCAATCACTCGGCGTTCGTGAGGGGCCACGACGGCCAACTACCGCATGGTACAATGAGCTCTAATGCGAGTCGCACGGACGTGTGGCGTGCGCGGCGCCTTGTTCCTGAGTCCTATGTGACGAAAGATCCGCTACGCTTACGCCGAATGCGCTCTGAAGACACCTTGCCCACCAAAAGGTTCATCCCTCCGTACTGCTTGTGAATGCACAACCCCGCACGTTGGTCGTTGTTGCGACCTACAACGAAATTGAGAACCTGGCCCGTCTGGTGGAACAAATCCTGGCCGTCGCACCGGATGTCGATGTGTTGGTGATCGATGACAATTCGCCAGATGGTACCGGTGACTGGTGCGATCAACATGCCCAGCAGGAACAACGGCTTCGTTGTTTGCACCGCCCCGGAAAGCTAGGACTGGGAACGGCGACACTGGCGGGCTTTCGCGAGGCAATCGACCAAGGGTACGATCTTGTTCTGACGATGGACGCAGACTTCAGCCACGACCCAAAGTATTTGCCCGCCATGCGGGCGTGTATCGCCTCGACGACACAGACAGTCGATGTCGTGATCGGTTCGCGATATGTTCCAGGTGGCGGAATCGAAGGCTGGCCGTTTCATCGTCGTCTGATGAGCCGCCTCGTGAATACGTACGCGAGATTGCTGTTGGGACTGCCCGTCAAAGACTGCAGCGGTGCCTTTCGATGCTATCGCTGCGATACACTGAAACAACTTGATGTCGATCAGATTCGTTCGCGCGGCTACTCGTACCTGGAAGAAATCCTATGGTTGCTAAAACGTCGGCGCGCTCGTTTCGGCGAAGTGCCTATCGTGTTTGTCGATCGTGTCCTGGGCCAGACAAAAATCAACTGGCGTGAAGCTGTGACCGCGGTTGGCGTCATCGGTGGTCTGGGCGTGCGGAATCTGTTGGGGCTGTGAGATTTTTCTTTACAAATGAGTCACGTTTTTAGCGACCGGCACCGACCGCAGCTTGGTCGGGGAGTGGGTCGCCGCAACCGAGCCATAGCTCGCGTTGGTCTGAGGCACAGCCTCGCTAGGTGACGACGTCGTGAATTACGTGGCCGTGAACGTCAGTCAATCTGCGTTCCAATCCATTGTGATAGAATGTTAGCTGTTTGTGATCGAGCCCCAGCAGGTGCAGGATCGTGGCGTGGAAATCATGCACCGTCGACACGTCCTCCACGGCCTTATGGCCAAACTCGTCGGTTGCGCCGTAACAAAACGGCGATTTCACGCCGGCACCGGCCAACCAAACCGTGAAACCGTTGGGGTTGTGATCGCGTGCTGACGCCCCTTTCTGGAACGTCGGCATGCGGCCGAATTCGGTACACCAAACGACCAGTGTTTCGTCCAGCAAACCGCGTTGCTTCAAGTCCTTCAGTAGTGCGCAACTGGTTAGTCCAACACCGGTCCGTGCTTCTTGTATTGTGTTTCCAGCGATTTGTGACCGTCCCAATTGCTGACGCCTTCGCCGCCGGTCTGATAAGCGCCGTTGA
>JASLRF010000133.1 GCA_030744095.1 Pirellulaceae bacterium
GTCGTACCAGGAACCACCGCGGACTACACGACGACCCACTGGAGCGCGATTGTTCCGTTCGCCGGTTGAGTAAGGATACTTGTCAATCGAACTGCGAGTCCATTCGGCGACATTGCCGTGCATGTCGAACAGACCCCAAGCGTTTGACTGGTACGTTCCAATCGGTGCAGCAACTCGTGAGCCGTCGTTAAACCGATCCTCGGCCGGGCGCCACGGTTGGATCGCGCCAACAGGGAGCTTCCATGGTGCGAAGCTATCAACATTCTTCAGGCTCGCGTCCCCCAAGTTGGCGTGGGCGGAAAAATCGTCGTGGAGTTCGCCGTAATAGAGTGAGCTTCGAGTTCCCGCTCGGCAGGCATATTCCCATTGAGCTTCGTTCGGCAATGTGAATTTCTGGGAGGTCATTTTTGACAGCCAGTCGCAAAATGCCATCGCCTGTTGCCATGAAACTCGGCAGACCGGTTGTTGAGGTCCGTTGAGCGGATAACCGCGCTCAGCGTGGCTGAACTGCAGGAAGTCGCCAGTTTCCAGTCGACTGTCGTGCGACGAATCGAATCGTTGAAACTGTTCGTTGGTCAGTTCGAAACGTCCGATCCAAAAAGGCCGTTCAATGCGGACGCGATGCATAGGTTGTTCGTCGTGATGGCCCGTCGCATCGCCCATCAGGAATTCCCCCGCCGGGATCAGCGCCAACTCGAGTTCAACACCACCGCCAAGATCGATCTTCTGGATAGGAGGCACCGGCCGAGGCGTTTGTTTGACGGGCGCATCGACAGTTTGCGTTTTCGGTCGGTCACGAGGTGTGGGATCACGGGCAAGTCCTTCGCGCGCCTCTTTACCTGTTTCGCCAACAGGTTTTGTACGCGAGACTTCACTGCTGGCGAGCGCCAAGTTGTTGTCTTCCAATCGTGGCGTGTCGAATGCCTCCGGATCTTCGTCTCGGCCTGCATAGCGTTTCAGCATCGCGCGGCGTCGGATGTGTTGTGGAAAGACCAAATCGTCGCCAACGATTTCTCGCCACGTACCATGGGCCGGCGTACCAAGGTCGATCCACGTGACCAGCCGATCCCATGCCTCGTCGTCAAGGACCACGCCTTGGTGCCCCTTCCTCAGCAACTGCACGAGTCTTGTTGTGTCGGCATGAAACTCCATGGGAGTCAACAGATGCATATCGCTCTCGATCGTTGGCGAGCGAACGAATTGGCGCAGTGCAAGATAAGATGGACTGAACTTGGTTCCTTTGTTGTAGCTGTTCCCTGCAGCCACGGGGTAGACAGCCGCCTGTCGACGCAGATCTGAAATGACCTTTTTGTCTGGCCGTGGCTTGCCATTGTGACAGCGGATACAGTGCTGATCCAGGACCGGCTGTACCTCTCGTTTGAAAGAGAATCCTCGCGTGGGGCCGTGCCAGGAAGTGATCTCAGCGGGCGGCTTGCTCAGAGCGATCGTTCCCTTGTTCTGTGGGCCGCTGTGATGTCCTTCATGGCATCCAATACATGAAACACGTTCACCTGGCATTCCCACGAACCAACTGCGCATTAATTGCAGGGCCTTGCCCTCGGCATCAAGGGGCTGGACGGAGATCGGTGTGTTGGCTGGAATTCGAAAGACCGACGATCCGTCGTCTTCGACGGGCACTGTCCCCATGATCCGCTTGACGTCCCAGGGGCCGTCCAAGCCGACTCGGTTCACTTGGCCTCCCATGCCGTGATAGGCGAAGTGATAGGTAAAGAGTCGCAGTTTCTTTACTGTGCCGCGTGGTACCCCCGCCAATCCAGGTCCAGCATAGACATCTTCCATGTAGACCAACGCCTCCGCGCTTTCCGGGCGGACTCGGCTGGGGATTGCTGGCGGCTGTTTCGTTGGTCGGAGCGGAATCGGCTCGAGCAGTGCATCGCCGGACGATTCCTTGAGCAATAGCATGTTGTCGAAGACATCCACCAAGTAGATTCCCCAGTTCGCCTTCGCTGTCGGTTGGGCTGAAACAATGAAATACTTGTCACTCAGGGGCCACGGATGAAGGAATTTCGGCCAACTTGCTTTCACCAGGTCATCACGAAGAACTGGTTCCACGGTCTTACCGTAGCCAGGAATCCGTTGCAGTGCGCCGTCCGCTTCGTGGCGACCTCTCGCCGCGTCGAACAGTACGAGTTCTCCCATCCGCGGTACGTCATGATGACCGCTGATTACCGTGACAAATTTCGACGGATGGCCAGGGATCGGCCGAGCGTAGAACATCGAGTTCGGCCAATAGGAATTGCTGCCGTAGAATTCTGTTTGCTCGGTGCCGTCAGGATTCATGTGAAAGAGGATCCGTGAGGCAAAGTGCGGTATGTCCGAATACTCCCAGCGCAGATAGAGTACGCGGCCGTTTTCCAGCACCGTGGGGCACCAATCGTGGTCCTGGTCGAAGGTCAGCTGTCGTATATGCTCACCTCTATCGTCCATGATGTACAAGTTGGCTACGTGATCTGATCCCTTGACACATGGGACGCCCTTGAAACAAGCCGTCGAACTGAAAATGATTTCGCCGCTGGGCAAGTAGCACGCGTCGAAGTTGTCGACGTCGTCCTCCAGACCACGTGTCAATTGGCGCAGGCCGCGATCTGCTAGTGTCATCTCGAGAACTTGCCACCGATTGTTGGTACCGATCGAAGAAAAAAGCAGCCGATCGGCACTGAAGTGCAAGTCGACGTCGCCGACGAAGAGGCCTCCCTCTGGCTTGTACAAGGTGGTCAATTGCCCTTCGGGCTGTACTGGTGACAGCACGGCAAGTTCATCATCGAAGCCCGTTCGCGGAAGGCTGCTGTTGCCTTGCCAGTTCATCGGCAGTCCGAGCCTCGGTGAGTTGCTCTTACGTTTTACGAGTAGCAGACGCTCGAAATCGAGCAACGGGTTGGCCAGGAGCGCCTCCCGTTGTAGCGTCAGCAGCGAATCCGCAATTCCTTCGTCCTTTGTGCCGTTGGGCGATTGATTCTCAATTTCGGTCAATCGCCTGAGGTACTCTCGGCCCTTTGGATACTTTGCGCCAAAGGTCGTAGTCAAGTCCTCGATTGCCCGTCGAAGTGCCGCCGTGTCACCGAGTGCCTTGCCCGAGCGGCGGCGACCGTCGAGTTGGTCGTCGCCATGCAGAGGGACATTCGTGAGGACCAACGCCATGACCCAAAACACGACAAGCTGTGATCCTCGCTCGAAGATCATGCTCTTCATCTCAAGAATCCTTTGCGTTTGTGCGGACAAAGAAGTCTCCCAGCGTTTCGCCTGGTAAACGCTGACCACAGAAGTTATGCAGCAACGGACGCAAGGTAGCCATGACTTGGTCCGCCGGAACCAGATCTTTGTAAAGTGTGTTGAGCCGTCGACCCAAACTGTCGCCGCCCAGAAAGATCGCGTACTTGCCCTGCTTCGTTTTCGGATCCACAGTTCGACCGACGATGGCAATATCTGCGAGATAGCTTCGTGTGCATCCGAAAGGGCAGCCAGTCATTCGAAGTGTGAATCGTTCCTGAGTCAGGCCGAGTCGCGCGATTTCGGATTCCAATTCGGCAATGATTCCCGGAAGCATCCGCTGGCTCTCTGTAATTGACGAGGAGCAGGCGGGCAAACCCGGACAGCCTGTTGTAAAGCGGCGAACGTTGCTGAGCGATCCAACGGCCGGCACATCATGATGCGATAGCAAAGTGTCGATCGTGAGACAGTCAGAAGAATCAATGTCACACACCAGGATATTCCGCTGAGGTGTAAGCCGAAAACTACACGCGAAGCGATCAGCAATTTTTCGCAGGGCTGATCCCACTTTGGAGTTTCTTTTGTCGTTGAAGCAGCCGTTTTCGAGATGTATCCCCACAGACCATTTCTTGAGATCCTGACGTTGCCAGCCGAGATGGTCTTTGTGATCGACAACGTCGATCGATCGCGGTGGTTTCAGGGGAGCGAATCGATCCTCGACCGCCTGCTTGAACCGATCGATTCCCCAATCCTGGATCAAGTACTTCAACCTGGCACGGCTGTGGTCGCTTCGGTTACCGTAGTCGCGGAATACACTGACGATTGCGCTGACCAAGGGTACAGCATCGTCCCTGTCGATATATGCCAGAGGTTGGGCTAACGCCGAAGATCGGGTTGCCACACTCAGGTAGTTTCGCATGTTGCCACCAACAAGCACGTTGTAACCGACGACTCGCCCGTCTTCAGTCACCGCCAGCAAGCCAAGATCTTGGGCGAAAACTTCTGTGCAATTATCGTTAGCCGTCGCAAGTCCGATCTTGAACTTCTGTGGCAGAAGTATGGCTTCGTCGATAGACTCCGAGTGGTCACTCGACGACTTCGGTCGTGCGAACTTGCGATGCATCGATGGGCGGTCCCGCTGCCAGATTTCGCCGTAGGCCTTGCCTTGGGGCGCCAAGTACGCGTCAATCTTGTCGGCAGTGGCTTGGAGGTCGTCGTTCACAGAGGCGTGCCCTTGCGCCGCTGGGCAACACATGATGTTACAACCGGCGTCCCCACCCGTAGCCAGAGTAGTCAACTGCAGATCCGCAATGTAACGCATGGCTGGCCGCAAGGCTGCTTTTTCAATTCCAGCGAGTTGTATTCCCTGCCGCGATGTAATGTGCAGATTTGCATCGCCAAGCTCGTCGGCCAAATCCAATAGACCTAGAAATTGCCAGGCAGATAGCTTACCCCCGGTTGCTCTAATCCGCACCATGAACTGGTAGTGCCGGGGTCCGTTGTGTTGATGGCGTTCGTCGCGGTTGTCCTGCTGAAAGATGCCGTGATATCTCAGCAAACGTACATTGGCGGCAGAGAACCCAGAGTCGCTCGACGTCAGCTCATCCTCAATCGTGCCATGCAGATTGACGACCTTCCTCTTGAGGAGGTCGCCGGCTGCATTTTGAAAGGGGACGTTCATCAGACGCACCTAGATTCTGTACTGCAATTACCAGGCGGGAATGGTCTTGGAAAAACCCTCGAAAACAAGACCATCATCATGGTGCGCGACACGCACACGTATGGCAGGCCAAATCGTATCTTATGTAGACTATGATTGTACTCTTTACCGTCAAGATCTCAAACAGGAATGCGTTTTTAAGCTCAGGAGGCCCTACTTTTCGCAAAACCTACGTCCCCGTCCATCGTTGCGGTTTACTGTGCACGCAATCTGGGCCTGATCGCTACCTCTATACGATCAAAGTAAACAATGATGGCTACAAGAGACGGCAAGAAGTCCCCTAAAGCAACTCGACAGTAGATTGGTTTCCTTGAGTTCTTTCTCTGGCGATCGTTGCCGACAGCTTCGCGGCGGATCATCCGCCAGGTTCCAACCTACGAATCGTCATACTGCGTCTTCCACACTGCCAGCAATCTCAGATCTGAGCATCTCCAAATCAGAAATTCGTTTCTTCAACAGCGCGATTTCACTGTCGAGGGCGACGACGTTTCGTTCATCGACGGGCATCATCATTGCAGAACGGTTCGCGTCTGTCTTGCCAATCCGATGCAGCAATGGGATCACAAGGGTGAGGGCTGCATCAACGATGGAAATCACCGCCAGGAAGCGATACATGCGGTCGTTTTCTACTTCCCACATGACGACTACGCAGAGAAGCAGAGCAAGTCCAAATATGACTTGGCAGGCAATGAAGAACACCCATCTGAAGTTGCCCGTGAGCTTCGCTATCGAGAGCAAGCAAATGTGTACCGTGGCAACAGCAACAATCGAAACTGAAGCGGTTGACTTCCAATACCATTCAGACTCAAGATCGGCCCACATGCCGATCAGAATCATACACGCTGCAACAAACGTCAGTCCGAGTCCGCTTATGGGATAGAGATTTTTCCCGCGTGGAGTCCTGGAAAGATCGCACGCGAGACCGCAAACTCGCAATTGCAACGGTAACTGTCGTGAGAATGACACGAACCTCGAACCAATCCCATTTGTTCCGCAGAACGATGATGATGCCCAGCGCGGCGCCGAACAGGACGGACGCAACCAATAAGTACAACAACGGTCGCTTCAGGTTGCTTCGCTTGTTCATTAAGTCTTGCGTGCCACATCAAATGGTAGATACGAATGGCGACTTTCCCAGCTGCTCGGAGACGGATTCAACTCGACAGCTGTCACGATATCGTCGAGACATGCATGGTGCAAGTTTTGAGGCCAGCAGTGGCCAGCGGTTTGACGGACGAGACTTGGACAGTTCGCCAGTCAACCGAGAAGATCAGCGCTACCTCTCGTCCAGCACGCGTTCCAGGTCAGTCCTCAACGAACGCATATAGGCTCGCCACTCGATGTCCAGATTCTCTTCGATGTCGCCGAAAACCATTTCGAAGATTTCCTGGTTCTTGTCAGCCGACAGCAATTTGTCCGCGCGTTTCTTGGCAAGCAGTTGGTAGTATTTGATGAGTTTGTCGAAATGTCGGTCCAT
>JASLRF010000134.1 GCA_030744095.1 Pirellulaceae bacterium
CAGCTTCGAGATCTCCGGCGTCTCCGCACCGTGTTCGTCAAACAGTTTAAGGTAGTGGGTCGAGTTATCTTCCGAGATCAGCCAGACAAAGTTCGGCCGCTCGGCGGCGCAAACTCCTGAAACAGCAACACCGGCGAAAAACAGAATGCAGATTGTTATCATTATGATTGAGCGTTTCATTGGAACCTTCGTCGCAGTGTTGTGCGTGGGGAAAACTCCTCTTATACCACAGACGAAAGTACCTCGACAGAATTTGCTTAACAGGTCGCTGGGACCCGTGCTTTCGCCAAGTAGATGAACTGTCAGAGAATTTGGCGAAACGGAACGCTTCTTTGCGGGGTTAGTTGCCGATGATCGTCCTTTCTACCAACTGTTCCGCGGCAGCGATCAAACTATTTGGGAGATGACTCGTGATGCACGCCTCTTCGCTTCGACGCCGAAACGCCTTTCGTTGCTTGGCCCTTTCTAGCGTGATCTTGACCAACATTGCCATCAGTTCCGCATTGGGCTCGGATTGGGCTCGTTTTCGCGGCCCAAATGGTTCAGGCGTCAGCAGCGACACGCAACCCGTGCCAACCACCTGGAGCCCGGTGGAGAATCTGAAATGGAAAGTCGAATTGCCCGGACCGGGATCGTCCGCTCCGATCGTGGTGGGGAAACATGTCTTTGTGACGTGTTGGTCTGGATACGGCACGGACCGTCGTAACCCTGGAGACCAAGGAAAACTGCAACGACACCTGGTCTGCTTGGACCGCAACACCGGCGAGACCATTTGGTCACAGCCTGTCGCGCCGACGCTGCCAGAAGATGAGTATCGCGGTAGTTTTGCCGAACATGGCTACGCCTCGCACACGCCGGTCTCAGATGGAAAGCGTATCTACGTCTACTTCGGGAAGACGGGCGCACTGGCCTTCGATTTGGACGGCAAACGACTGTGGCAAACGGCGATCGGCACCGAATCCGATCCGCGAGGTTGGGGATCGGCATCCAGCCCAATCCTGTTCGGCAACGTCTTGATTGTGACTGCAACCGCGGAATGCGAAGGATTGGTCGGCTTGGATACGGAGACGGGAAAGGAACTTTGGCGCCAAGAAGCTGCCGGGTTCAACGCAACCTGGGGAACTCCCGTGCTGGTTCCAGTCGATGACCAGCGAACCGACCTGGTCATCGGCGTTCCCAACGAAATCTGGGGGTTCAACCCGGAAACGGGCAAATTGCGATGGTACTGCGAAGCGTTGGAAACGGATTCTTTCTGCTCCAGCGTAGTGGCGCTGGAAGACACGGTCTTTGCCATTGAAGGACGTGGCGGTGGCGCGATCGCCGTTCGTGCTGGAGGCAAAGGAGATGTGACTGATTCGCATGTCGTCTGGACGGACAAACACTCGAATCGCATTGGCACCCCGCTCGTTTACGAAGGGCGTATCTATTTCATCGCTCGCGGCATCGCCACCTGCATTGACGCCAAAACCGGCAAGAGGGTTTTCCAGTCTCGCCTGGAGGGTGGTGCTGAGGCGAACCAGAGTGCAGATCGAGAGGGCGGTAGTGGTGGTGGGCGCGGAAATGCCGAAGGAGGCGGAGGTCGCGGCGGTGGTGGTGGTGTTGGTGGTGGTGGCGGTCGTCGATCTGGAGGTGGTGGAGGTTTCGGCGGTGACTACGCGTCCGCCGTGATTGCGGATGGCAAACTATACTTCGTTACTCGGACTGGAAACATGTTCGTAATGAACGCCGGTGACAAGTTCAAGCTGTTGGCCATCAATCGCGTTACCGATCAGCGCGAGGACTTCAGCGCCACACCTGCAATTAGCAACGGCCAGTTGTTCATCCGATCCAGTCGACATGCGTACTGTATCGCTTTTGAGTCGTCTCCTGCGAAAGAGACCGAATAACCAAGGGCGCTGCCCTCACGGTTCTCCTGATTGAGGAATCACGAACATGAGATTGTCAACGCTGTTGGTAGTCGTCAGTTGCATTGCCTTGATCGGTTGCCGCGAACAATCTGCCAACCAGGCTCCTGATTCCACACTGACAATTCCCGGTGATGGTGAGCCATCAGATGGCGGTGGATACTCTGGTGGCGGTGCTCGTGCTGGGCGCAAAGATAGACCGCAACGCCCAGAACTCGAAGAATAAATGGCAGCAACATTCTTCGGCGGCGCGCGGTCTTCAAGAAGTCCTGGTTGTCGTGCCGCTGGAAGGGTTCGAGCAGATCGCGCCATACTGATAACAGGTGAAACACGCGCCGTGGCGCATTTGGAATGGCCCGGCTGATTCCGCCAGAACTTGTCCCAACACGGAATCGGGCGACTCGATCAAGATCGGGCAGACGTGGACGCCGCGATCCGTCACAACCCGGCTGTGTTCACAGACCAACTGAGACTGGTCAAATTCCGCCATCATCTCGTGGGTCACGCGCTCTGATTCTCGGTACGCGCAAGACCGCTCGACTTCGGCACCCAACTGCAAGGTCGGCAGTATCTTGATCCGAGGCCGCGCGTAACCAACGTCTCTGAGCATCCGCTCGAAGCTCCCGACAACTTTACACTCTGTCTCGACCGGCCAGGTACGGGTGGCGGTAATGATCGGCAGGAATCCGAACTGGACCAACTTGATCACGCCCCGCAGCGCGCGAGCGAAAGTGCCCTCGCCACGAATCGGGTCATTCGTGTCGGGCGAAACTCCATCGATTGAAACACGAAACTCGAGCGAAAAAGGACTGGCCTGTTCGGCGTCACGGAGGGCCTGCAACCACTGGTCCTTGATCACGGTGCCATTGGTCAACACAGTCGCGGGCCCGTAGCGTAGCGTCTCCAACAGAATCGCGGTCATGTCTGGATTCAGAAACGGCTCGCCACCAGTGAAGTAGTATTCCTTGACGCCCAACGACACGGATTCGGCCAGTCGTCGCTGCACTTCGGCCAAGGCCATGAAACCAAACGTTTCATTCTTAGGGCTGCAACTGATGAAACAATGATGGCAAGTCAGGTTGCAAAGCGTGCCCGCGACTTGAAACCACAAATCATCCAGATGAGAGAGTTTGATGGCCGGTGCCGTGGAGGGGTTCATGAGCACACGTTTTCTCAGGTTGTGTCGAACCGCGGTCGTCACGACCAGACCACAGCGGATGAGACTGAAGATCCGTCAGCCCTCAGGGGATTGCGACGGCATCAACGAGATTGCCGTGGCGTACAGATCCAGATCTGCTCGATCGCCGATGATTGTAAACAGTTCACGTACCTGTTGAATCCCAATGGAAGTCAGAAAGTTTGAATTACGTCCGTAGCTCTTGGCGCCCAAAATGTAGAAATCAGGTTCGGGATTGATCAGCGTTTGCCGTCCGTGCGTTGTCTGCGCTAGGCAGTCTGGCGATGTTGAATTCAACAACGCTGACGCCAAGTTGATCGGGCCGTCGGACGCGTAACAGGTGTGCACTTGCAACTCGTCGAACAGCCGCAAGTCGGGGCGACCGCCGACATTGGCGACGATTCGATCAAATTGCAAAATCCCCTCGTGCAGACCCTGAAATGTGACCCGAAAACTCCCTTGGGCCATCGCGATCGACTCGACCGACGTACCAGCCCAAAAGACGATGCGAGTCGAATCGCCGGCGGCAAGTGCATTGGCACAGCGCGCGAGCTCGGCACGCTGGGGCAAACGATCTTCTGAAATCTGCGCGACGGGGTTGGCCTTTGCCGTCTCGTCAGTCGAATGCCGCACGATCCAAGTCAGGCGCGTGTCGGCATCTTCCTGGATCAATTTCGCCAGCGCCACAACCGTCGTCGCCGCTGAATGTCCGCTGCCTACAACCAAGGTGTGTTTGCGAGCGTAACGTTCGCGGTCACGACCACACACATCGGGAACACCATATTCAATCTCGTTTCGAAGTGCGCGTTCACCGCGGGCGGGAGCCCCCCCCTGCCCCATCCAATTAGGGTTGCCGAGCACGCCACTGGTGTCGATCAAGACTTCCGCGGTCGCTTCTGTCTCCGACCCATCAGGGTGGCCAAGCAACAGCCGAAACTCCGAATCACGACGCCGCTCGTCTCCCAAGAATTCAGTTTTGCAGAACTTAGTGCGTGCCACTGACACCACGTCGGTTTGTGTGTGCAGATGGTCCACAAGTAAGTCAGTCTGCGACAACGGTTGCAAGTACCGGTCAAACCACTCGCCGCCGGTCAAAATCGCGTCGTCCGCCGGAGGTTGATAATTCGGATCCTGTGCCGCGATCGCAGCGATGCCCAACGTCGACCGATTCATATGAAAAGGACTGAACATGCGGACGTGCCCCCAGCGCCGGACATTTTCGGCGACATCACCGCGTTCGTACAATTCAACACCGTATCCCAAAAACCGAGCATACAGCGAGGCTTCCAGGCCGATGGGGCCGGCTCCGATGAGAGCGATTTTTGCGGGGGAATCAACGGCCACCAGCGATCCAATCCTCGGAGATGACTTTGTTTCGGGCAAATGGAGTTTCTGTGGACATCGAGTTTCAGCGGAAATGGGCTTCTACCGCGGAACACAATGGTCGCCCAGGCTTCATTGGAAACTCGGCGTATCCTATACGCTCGCCAAGTCAGGTATTGTATGATCGTTCACGTTGGGTTCCCAGCGGTCGGCAAATGACAATGAGCGATCTGAGAGCATGTCACTGTTGCGGGTTGATTCACCGACTGCCTGAATTGGCAAACGGCGAGTCAGCTTTGTGCACACGCTGTCACACGCCGATCGCCCGCTATGCTAGTGGAGCCGTTTCGGCCAGCCGAACTGCTGCCGCCGCGCTGGGCGCTTTTTTCTTGTTCTGGCCGGCGGTTATTCTTCCGATTCTAAGCATCGA
>JASLRF010000135.1 GCA_030744095.1 Pirellulaceae bacterium
CGGGTCGTTGGGACGATCTCTCAATCGTCCATATCCTGGCGGAAAACCTACAGATTGCTGGTACACCATCGGGGCCGATCCAGGAAATTGATCCGCCACCGATCGGTCTGATTACGCTGACAGAGATTGCCGGCGGAGTACTAGAACCAGGCGACTACGATTACCGTCTGACGTTTGTTGATCTCCAAGGAAACGAAGGCCCCGTTTCCGAAGCGACGATTGGTGCCACGCTCACAACGGGTGGCACGATTGCCCTGGCACAGATACCGCGCGCCAGCGGGCCCTTTGTGGCGAGAAATCTGTACCGCAGTTTGCCAGGTGGGCAATACGAACTGGTTCGTCAGCTAAACGGCAACAAAACCACGTACGTTGATGATGGGTATACTCGCGGCGGCTTGTTGGTGGAGCCGGTTGGTGTATCGCAACGACCGCGTCCAGACGCACGACTCTCGATCGATCCTTCGATGGTGGTGAAACTCGACGGTGCTCGGATCGAAACCGGAGTCGGGGCACAGTTCATTGCTGAAGGCCAGGAAGGACTGGAACTGCGGTTTACCAGCTTGATGGACGATCGCTTTGGTGGCGGCGGCACGTTTGATACCGCCAACGATGGCCCCATCGTTCCCGGTGGACCCAACGCACCGCGGCCAGGCGAATGGGGTGGCATCTATGTCAGCCTGTTTGCCAGTGCCAACATCGATCAAGCGCTGATCGCGTACGCCGGTGGTGTCACCCGCGTGGAAGGGACATTCGCTGCCTTCAATCCGATTGAAGTCCATCAGGCAGAAGTTCGGATTGCCAATACCACGTTCGAGAACAATGCAACGGGTCAGGGCGGCCAGGCGTTGTCGTCCCGTCCCAATCGGGTGGGTCGTGGTGAAAACGAACCGGGTGCAATCTTTGTCTCAGGTGCTCAACCGACCATTATCGACAACGTTATCCGCGACAATCTGGGCGCTGCGATCAGCATCAACGTAAACGCCTTGAACCACAAACTCAAACGCGATACCGGTCGCATAACGGGTTTCATTGATCGGCTGGAAGGGTTTCGCGACAACCAGGGGCCGCTGATCCACAACAACCGGCTGGCTGACAACGGAGTCAACGGCGTCGCGGTGCGCGGACAAACGCTCACCACGCAGAGTGTCTGGGACGATACGGATATCGTGCATGTCGTCCAGGACACGATTTATGTCTCCGACTTCCATACGTATGGTGGCTTGCGTTTGGAAAGCAACCCGACGGAAAGCCTGGTGGTTAAATTCCTCAGCCAGGACCGCGGCAACACCGACCCCAATGTGCCCAACACCGCAGGATTGCGGTCGGTTGGAATGCCACACGAAATCAACGACCGCATTGGCGGCATTGTACAAGTGGTTGGGCAACCGCGATCGCCCGTGGTCCTAACGTCGCTAAACGACGACACAGTCGGCGCGGGCTTCGATCCCAGTGGCGATGTGCAAACCCGTACGGGTGCGCTCGGCACCGGCCTACAAGGCAACCTGCAACTGGTGCAACCTGACTCGGGAGTCTTTGCTACGCTGACAGGTAACGTTGGGGTTTCGACCGATGGTCTCGGCACCGATGACCTGGGCACACTGCAGGCCAACATTCCGGCCGGTTCCGCGATCGAGCTGGCAATCTTGCATGTCGCTACACGAACTGGCAACGGGACCACATTTCCTCCGCCGGCACCATTTCTTCCCGCCAACATCATGTTTGAAGGACAGACTGTTCCGATCACATATCTGCCGAACGTCGCGGACTCGGCAAATGAGAATTTCGAGACCGGCCGAGTGGATGTAACGGGCCTTGTGGCGGCCCGAGTTGCTGCTGGTGGCACCACGATGTTCAATTTCACGGTCGACGAGACCATCACGGGCCAGTCAAACAACATCGAAGGCACCAGCCTGACGGTGGTCTATTCAAACCCAACACTACCCGAACGGACTGTCTTGATTCTGGAAGGTGGTCTGACCGGTGCCGCTGCGCAGCGCACATCGCTCTCCTTCGCCGATCCGCTCGACCCGAACGACCCCAATTTCGTGGCCGAATTGGCACTTGGTATTCAATACGGTTTCCCGGGGACGAGCCAGTTCAGCACAATCGACGTGAACGGCCAGCGTCTGACCAGTTCCGCCGGTGCCGCGGACGACTCGGCCGTCACACCCCCATTCGACGGGAACTTGATCACCGTCGGTGGCGTGGGTGACTCCCTAGCCAACCCGCCCCTACCGTTCTCGAACAGTACCTTCCAAGACGACGAACTGTACGATCTGCGACAGTTCGTCAGTATTGGTGACCGTGCCATCACCATCGACACTGCGAATCCGTCGGACGATGATTCGATCTTCCTGGCGGTGGTGCTGGTTTCGGGGAATGCCGAACTGGGTAACTCGGGCGCGCCGGGCGACTGGCGCGGAGTACAATTCGAACAATTCAGTCACGACCGAAATGTGGAGCTGGTGACCGAAACGGAAGCGCGATTGGTCAACTCTCCTGGCACCAACTCGACGACCAACGACTCGCAGTTCCTGGGCCAATTGGCCCCGGGTGAAAAGAACAGTGACGAGAATCGTCGGCTGGGCTTCGAGATCCAAGGATTCTTGAACGATCGGCGTGACTACGACGTGTACAGCTTTACCGCAGACGCCGGCACGGAAGTCTGGTTCGATATCGACCGCACGACATTCTCGTTGGACTCCGTCGTTGAATTATTGGATAGCAACGGCGTTGTCCTGGCACAGTCGACCAACTCGTTTGACGAAGCCAACAACCCGAACAATGCACTGGCTCCCGACAAGCGTGCGACGTTGAGCCCAAGCGAGCTTGCAGATCCAACGCTTTTGCTCGGCGTCGGTCGCCTGATGCAGAAGACGCCGCCGTTTGCCGGTGTGGACAATTGGTCCATCAACCCGCGAGACGCTGGGATGCGAGTTATTCTGCCCGGCCCAACGAGCACGACTAATACGTATCACGTCCGTATTCGTAGCAATAGTCAGGACCTGAACAACCTGGATGCCGGACTGACATCAGGCGCGTACCAGATGCAGATTCGTTTGCAGGAAACGGATGAAGTGCCGGGTTCAACTGTCCGCTATGCGAATATTTCTTATGCGGAAAACGGCATTCAACTTCTGGGCCAGCCGGGACATTCGCCGCTGTTGGGCGAAATCAGCGAAGATAGCTCGGCCAACGGCACTGGTGGGCCGAACGGGAACGCCCAGAACATTGGCAACTTGGTGGCCGTTGATCGGGCGACCCTGGGAATCGCCGGTGTGTTATCCAACAGCGCCGATGTCGACTTCTTCCGGTTTGAGGTGGACTTCGAAGATACCGTGGTCAGTCCCACCTCGTTTGAAACTGTCTTTGACCTTGACTATGCGGACGGATTGGCCCGTGCCAATATGATTATTTCCGTGTTCGATGACACGGGCAGCCTGATCTTGACCAGCCGTGAAGCGAATGTCGCGGAAGATCGGCCGGGCAACGTCGGCACATCGGACATCGACGACCTGTCGCGCGGTTCGGTGGGTGCTTCGGATCCGTACATTGGCGGGGTCGAACTGTCGCCCGGCGACTACTATGTGGCGGTAACTTCGGACGCGCAAATGCCGCGTGAACTGGAACAATTCTTTCTCGTCAATCCGCTCAATCCCGACCTGCGTCTAGAGCCGATCAACTCGCTGCAACGCATTGCAGAAGATCACATTGGATTTCCTTCGCCGCAGATCGACGACGGTCTTCCCTCCACTTTCGATCCACCACAGGTCCCGATTCTGATCGATGCCAACAGTGAAGTGTCCTTTAACCTGGGCGACGTTGCGCTGTTTGTGAGCCAGGATTACCAAGCCATCAACGCCGCGGCTGTCCATCGCACCAACCTGGTAACTGTTGATCCCTTCACAGGACAACGAGAAACAACCGTCGGTGATTTCAACTTCGATACGCGCGACATTGCATTCCATCCCAATGGCGACCTGTTTACGTTTTCGCAAGGGCTGGACGAACCCGTGCCGTGTGCACCGTTTGACGCCAATTCGGGGAACTTCCTGCGGATCAATACGGGAACGGGGGCAGCGACCCTGATCAACGACGACGGGATCCTGACGTACCAAAGAGATCCGATGGATCCGGCCGCATCGATCCAGACCAACCCGTGTCCAACGACGCGAATCGGCGACGGTATCCAAATCAACGCACTGGGCTTTGGCCCCATCGGACTAGGTGAACTCTTTGGCGTCGGTGATCGCGGTTTTCAGAACCGCAGCCAGGCACCCGGTGTCGAGATTTTTGACAACATCCTCTATCAGTTCATCGGTGATCCTCAAAGTCCCAACTTTGGTTTGGGACTCAGTTCGCCACAACCTAACCGGGTCGATGACCCACAGATTCCTGAAGTCCGCTATGAAGGCGCGGGAACGCAGATTCGTGAACGGGGTGAATTGCTGACGAGTCCCAGGATCGAGGCGGTGGATGCCACCGTGCCGACACGACCGAGCGACAACGGATTCAACATTAAAGACGGCACGACCCTTACAGTCGAAGACGGAGCGCAATCAGTCGAATTCGAATTTGATTTTGGTTTCGAGGCCGTCCAACTGATCGATGGAAACAACGCCCTGGCAATTCGCGACGGCAACTTCTTTCAACTGGATGACGATATCTTCCAGTTGGACACGGGTCCCGTGATTGCGGTGAATCCCAGCGGAGTCGATCTCCGTGACGGCACCGTCGTCTCGCTGAACCGCGCCGGTGTCAATGTAGGCAACTTCGAATTCACGCTTGACGTCATGAACATTGGCGGCGGCAATACCCCCGTGCTGTACGCACTCCAGGACAACTCGTTGACGCTGGCCAACAAACTGGTGGCGACCATCAACCTTGCCAATACTGGTGCGACGCCTATTGGCGTGACGGCTTCGGTCAGTCCTCGTGGTGACCGGATCAGCCTGGTCGACTCGACCGGCGGTAATTCTGCCGTGGCGGCGCAGGTCAGCACTGGTAGCGCCAAACGGCGAAACCCAGGCAACGGGGTGTCAACACTGGGAGTTCGAGTTGAAGCCGATTTGTTGGAAGCACCTATTCTGCAAGCTCTAGATGGTTCCAAGATCAGAGATGGCGACACATTCCGCTTGGATACGGCCAGCACGGGTGGTTCGCCAGTGACGTTTGAATTCGAGAGCGGCTTCACGCTGAATATTCCCGAAACGTTCCGGATCA
>JASLRF010000136.1 GCA_030744095.1 Pirellulaceae bacterium
GGAGGCAGACTGATCGACAATACGGCCGGGCTCCAGTCGAAATCGCACCACGGTCCATTGCCGCGCGTTGTACTTGAGCGGCCACAGATCCAACAGCACTGCGCGTTTCATCCGGCGGTACGCACCACGAGCGATGGCAGGCTCGTGGTAAATCACTTCATCCGTCTTGGCGTCGTAGCCCAGCAACAGACGGAAATGCTCGGTCGTGTTCGGTTGGTCGTCGTAATGCATGCAGAGGATCGACGGCACGCCGGCAACGAGATCGGCGTGGAGGTCACGGAACAGCCTTTCCATCTGACGGTCTGCGTCCGCGGTCGAGACACCGTACCAGGTATTTCCCGTCTGGAAGCCGATGCGTCGCAGTGCGACGGCGAGTTCTCGAGTGTAACAGCCGCGGCCGAGGGTGGGATCGAGTCCCGCCTGATCGAAAACGAAGTCCTGGTCCAACCGTTTGCCAAGTTTCAGCAGATACATCTCCGCGCAGGCTTCCCCACAGAAGTCCGGCTTCTGTCGCACGTGCGGGACGTCTTCGATCAGCACGCTCTGGTAGGCCGGCTCTGCCGCATTGGCAGACAGCCGCGCATCGACGGTCACGTATCCAGACACGGCAACGAGACCAGCGACAAGCATTCGTACAACTCTTAGATGCATAATGTGGTCAGACTCCGAACTTACTTTGTCTTCGTGGTTCCTAGCTCTGGTCAGTATACAATTACGAGGGCTGCTATTCTGCCAGGTTTGTCAGGCGTCACAGCCAAGGGTACGTTTTTTTTTTTACCAGACCACGCGGTTGCGGCGAACTGCAACTGCTTTTTCTGTACAATCATGTCGCGAACAGTCGTCACCGACTGCGATGGTCGTGCACTGATTCTTACACGTCGAACCTCTTTTTTTGGAGAGTCTCATGCGAACACCACTCAAGTCACTCGCCTTGCTCGTTCTGCTGCTATGTTTCGTTGCGATTGCCGAAAAGGCAAATGCCGCCGAGGAAAAGATCAAGACGCTGATCGTGACAGGATTTGATGTTGGTTCGCACCAATGGGAAGCGTCGACCAAATTGATGCATTCAATTTTGGACAAAACAGGGCGTTTTGATGTTTCAATTAGCTCGGACAAAGAGGTGTTCGCGTCTCCCTCCCTTGGCGATTACAAGGTGGTTCTTTTGAACTTTGGGTTTTGGAAAGAGAAAGATCCCAGTGATACCGCGAAAGCGGGCCTACTCAAATATGTGAAGAGTGGTGGTAGCGTTGTCGCTCTGCATTTCGCCTGCAGCGCATTCCAAGATTGGGACGAATATGCCGTGTTGTTGGGACGCGTTTGGAAGAAGGGCACTGGAGGGCATGGCCCTTACGGCGAGTTTGCCGTAAAGATCAAGAGCACCGACCATCCGATCACCAAAGGTCTGAAGGACTTCAAAACGGAAGACGAATTGTACGCCAAGCTATCCGGCGATGCGGAGATCGAAGTATTGGTGACCGCCTACTCCGACTGGAGCAAGAAAGTCGAACCGCTCGTCTTCGTAAAGCCATACGGCAAAGGGCGTGTCGTGCACAATGTGTTGGGACATGCACTTGATTCGAAACAGAACTCGTCCTACCAAAAGCTGCTCTGCCGTGGCGTTGAATGGGCGGCCACCGGTCAAGTCACCGTCAACTAGGCGTTTCGCCCGAGCTGCTTTTCGAGTCTTAAAGAGCCGGTGAGTTTCATGTGGCTGGGGCTTCCCAGTCACGAGGTGATGCGCACAGAATCTCGGTCTCCGAGAGACATGGCCACATACGAAGAATCGGTCTGTTGCAACAAGATCCGCCTCAATTCCCAGAGATTCGCTTCAAAGGGACGCTTCGCCCTTCGCAGGCCGAAGTCGTCAAAATCGCGGAAGCAAAACTGGCTACCGGTCGGCGACGCTTGCACATTGTGGCGCCGCCGGGGTCAGGGAAGACCGTACTCGGATTGTATCTGTGGGCCGAGTGCATTGGAGAGCCGGCGCTGGTGCTCTCGCCCAATTCGGCCATCCAAGCACAATGGGCCGCGCGGACGGAATTGTTCACGATGGAGCAGGCTGGTGCCGATGCGGTCAGCACAACCCCTAAGGCACCGGGACTGTTGACGTCGCTGACGTATCAGTCGGTCACGCTGCCCGATCGTGGCGATGCCGGACATGATGCGAAAGCGGTCGAGCTGTGGCAGCAGAACCTGGTCGAAAAGGGACAGGCCCTCGATGCAAACGAAGCGAATGTCTGGATAGACGATCTGCGCCGACACAATCCAACGTATTACAACGAACGCTTGGGGGCGTATCGCAAACAGTTGCGCGATGAACTGGCGCTGGCTGGTCAGGCGTTGGAGACGCTCCACCGATCCTCGCTAGAAACGCTCCGCCGATTACGCGACAGTGGAATTGGGGTGGTGATCCTGGACGAATGCCATCACCTGATGGGGCATTGGGGGCGCGTGTTGGCCGATGCCCATGAACTGCTGGACCACCCGATCGTTATTGGCTTGACCGCAACTCCGCCGGATCGTGACGGTCGTAAGCCGGAGGACGTCCAGCGATACGACGAGTATTTCGGCGACATCGACTTTGAAGTTCCCGTCCCGGCAGTTGTGAAGGACGGCTTTCTGGCACCCTACCAGGATCTCGTTTGCTTTGTGCGACCCACCGCCGACGAACTAGCCTATGTTGCCAATGCCGACGATCAGTTGCATGAACTCGTTAACGACCTTTGCCAAGAGGAACCCGAGATACTCGAACCGCGGGAAAGAGAAACTGACAACGCGGTCGACGATGAGCTCGACCAGCAGGCTGAAAAGTCCGCGGACGAAATGGTCGACGACGTGCCCGAATCCGGTTTTGAGCCGTTACCAATTTGGGTCGCCAGGGTACTCGCCGAATATCGGCTACCCACCGGCGTGATGCGGGATTGGAAGAGCTTCCAAAAGCGGGATCCCGATTTCGCCGAGAACGCTCGGTTGTTCCTCGCTTTGCGGAACATCCCTTTGCCGGAAGATGTGCCCGAATTGGTGCTCGATCTGCAACCGAACGAAGTCCCTGAGATGACGATTTTGATTCCGGTCCTTGATCGATATGTGCGACATTACCTGCGCCGGTCGCCGCGCCGGGAGGATCACCGCCGGGCCGAAAAAGCGATCCGTCGCTTGCGCACCTTGGGAGTCCAAATCACGGACACTGGTTGTCAGGCCTGTGCGTCGCCGGTAGGCCGCGTGATGGCGTATTCACGTAGCAAGACACAGGCCTTGCCAGCCATTCTTGCCGCGGAATCCGGAGAATTGGGCGAGACGATTCGTGCCGTCGTTGTCGCCGACTACGAAAAGACATCCGCCGTAACTGCTGACGTCGAACATCTGCTGGACGACGAAGCGGGGGGTGCCGTGGCGGCTTTCAAATCACTCTTAGGCTCGACTGTGACTGACAAGCTCGACCCTGTCTTACTGACCGGATCCAGCGTCTTGGTGGATGACGACCTTGCCGATGCGTTTGTCACGGCGGCGCACGGGTGGCTAAGGCGACGCGGATATGAAGTCGAATTGGTGTTGGGCGAGGAGGACGGTTTTCATGTGATCAATGGCAAGGGCGGCGATTGGTGTCCGCGCGTTTACATCGAGTTGATCACGGAACAATTCCAACGTGGGTTGACCAAATGCCTGGTGGGCACGCGCGGATTGCTGGGCGAGGGTTGGGACGCCAGCAAGATCAACGTGTTGATCGATTTGACGACGGTTACCACGTCGATGACAGTCAACCAATTGCGAGGCCGCTCGATTCGGCTGGATGAGGATGAACCTGAGAAACTGGCCAACAATTGGGACGTCGTCTGCATCGCACCTGAATTCAGCAAAGGGTTGGACGACTATCGACGCTTTATTGCCAAGCACAAGACGATCTATGGCGTTACGGACGATGCCGCCATCGAAAAAGGCGTCGGGCACGTTCACGCGGCGTTGACCGAACTAAAGCCGGAAGGTCTGGAAGGCTCCGTTGGCGTACTCAATGACGAAATGCTCAATCGCGTTGGCAGCCGCGCCGACGTGCGACAAAAGTGGCGTATCGGCGAACCGTATCACGATCGTCCGGTTCGCGCCTTGGAAACCAGGAATGCAGGGGTGGGTGGCGGCTTTCCGCCGTTCACTGGTTCGCGCGAGCCCTGGAACACAACGTCGCTGGCAACTGCGATCGGCACAGCCGTGTTGCACGCGCTGATTGATGCGCAGATCATTCGGACTAAGTTGCCTATTCATGTCGGTACGCGTGCCGGTGGATACGTTCGTCTGTTCCTCGAGAACGCGGATGAGGAAGAGAATGCGATCTTCACTACTTCGATGCACGAAGCACTCGGCCCACTCCATCGGCCACGCTACGTCATTCCACGTTACGTTCAGCACGTAAGGGATACATGGATCTCAAGCGTCCTGCCGGAGATCGTTGGAAAATACTTCAGGCGGCGAGAACAACAGCGAGTGATGTTGCACGCGGTTCCTGCCACGCTGGCCCGAAACAAGGGCATTGTTTCCATTTACGAAAGGTATTGGAACCGGCATGTTAGTCCGGGTGAGGCCGTGTATGCGCATCGCGGCGAGGGCGAACGTCTGGTCGAAGAAGCGACGCGCGCCAAGGAAGTTCCGTCAAGCGAGATTCGGGAGAAGGAGATTTTCATGTAGCGCGCCGCCCGTCGGTAGTGGCACGGAAGCAGAGATACTCTCAAGCGGTTCAATGAAGAGCGGCGAATCTCCCGGACCGAGCGGTAGGTCAAGACCCATCCAGACGATCAGCAATAAGATCCACGCGACGAGGAACGCGATGGTGTATGGCAGCATTAGCGAGATCAGAGAACCGATGCCCGCTTTCGGCTCGTATTGCCGCATGAACACCAGAATGATCACGACGTACGGATTGAGCGGCGAAATTGAATTGGTCACCGAGTCGCCGATCCGGTAGGCCGCTTGAGTGAGTTCCGGGCTGATGCCAACACCGGCAAAAATGGGAACAAACACGGTCGAGATCAATGCCCATTTCGCCGATGCCGACCCGATGAACAGATTCAATAGACAGGCAAGCAAGACGATCGAGATGACCAGCAACCAAATCGGCATCTGCCAGGACTGCAACAACGCTACGCCCTCCAAAGCGATAACCTTGCCAAGGTTGGATTCGCTGAACCAACCGACGAACTGCGCCGCGAAGAAGGCGAGGATGATGTAGGGGCCCATTGAACTCATCGTCTTGTTCATCATCGTGGCCACGTCCCGATCGCTCTTGATGGACCGCGTGGCCATCCCGTACGCCAAACCTGGCACCAGGAACAGCACAAACAGGATCGGCACAATGACGTCGACCCAGACCGCCAACTCCCAGCCAGGGCGCGGTTCGATGGTACCATTCAACGGACCGCCTTCAATCAACACCATGGCCAAGATGACGCCTGAAGCGGCCGCCAAAGCGAGCCCCGCCCACAACAACCCCTTGCGCTCGGCGTCGCCCAGGGCCGGTTGTTGATCCGTCTCGGCAGATTCCGCGGCGGCCATTTGCTGACGCACATCGTCTCTGGAGTAACGCCGTTCGACGACCAATCGTGTCGCGCCCCAGCCCACCAAAGTGATCATGATTGTGGAGGCAACCATGAAGTAGTAATTGCATCGTATGTCCACCTGATAATTCTGATCGAGGATCTGGGCTGCTTCTTGGGTGAAACTCTGTAACAGCGGATCGAGTCCGGTGATCAGCAAGTTTGCACTGAAGCCGGCCGCGATTCCTGAAAATACAGCAGCCAGCCCGACGAGCGGCGAGCGACCGGCACGCGCGAACACGGCTGCGGCCAACGGTGGCAATACGACGTAGCCAGCATCCAGCGCCATGCTGCTCATGACTCCCACAAGAATCACGGCGGGCGTCAACAACGCCTGAGGCGTCAACAGGACCGTCCCTTTCAGTATCGTGTCAATCAACCCGGAACGCTCGGCGACACCAATGCCGATCATCGCCACCAGCACCACGCCCAGCGGCGCAAAGCCCGTGAAATTCGATACGAGATTTCGCCACACCCATTGCATGCCGTCACCGGATAGCAGGCTCTTGACCGTTTCTATCTCTCCGGTCGTTGGGTTTTCCGCACTCCAGCCGACGCGGGAAGCGACTTCGGAAGTGATCAGCACGACAAAGGCACCGATGACGAAGAGCGTCACGGGGTCC
>JASLRF010000137.1 GCA_030744095.1 Pirellulaceae bacterium
GACTTCGCCGCTGCCGTTGACGATTGGTCGCACCGTAATCGTACCAACACTCGCATCTGTGGCGATCTTCAAGTCTTGGATGTAGTTGGATGAAACCTCTTCCAGCCAGACCGTCTGCCAGATGCCCGAAACCTGCGTGTACCAGATTCCGCGAGCGTTGAGCGTCTGTTTGCCGCGAAGCTGCCAACCCTCGGTCTCGTCTTCGACTCGAACGACCAGCACGTTCTTCCCGTCCTTCAATGCGTCTGTGACGTCGAATGTGAAATGTGTATTGCCACCTTGATGGATGCCAACAGACTGGCCATTGACGAAGACCTCACAGCGATAGTCAACCGCTTCAAAGTTCAGCAACTGCCGTTTTTCAGAGGTCGTTGTCGCATCGAATGTCCGGCGATACCAAAGTGCTTCGGTCGCATCGAGCAGTCGCTGCACGCCTCCAAGCTTCGACTCTAAGCAATATGGCACAAGGATCTGGCCAGCCCATCCTGTTGGCGTTTCTTTCTGCTTCACGGATGTGATGGCGTAATCCCAACGGCCGTTGAGGTTCCGCCACTGGTTACGCCGCATCTGCGGTCGCGGATACTCAGTCCAAGCGTTTCCTTCCGTAACATCTTTGCCCCATTTTGTGATCAACTCGGATCGAAATGGTTTTGTGTCCCGTTTTGCCGCGGGAAGCTCTGGCACATTGTCGGCATCAACCAAGTGTACGTCGATGAACTGGCCACCACCGGTCTGTCGGCAGTGAACCGCCATGACGTTGTTTCCCGCTGTCAGTGCTGATCGCTTTGTCTTGTCCATGGGGACAATCTCGTACTTCGTCGTATATCCTTTCAGGACCGCCACTGACTTGCCGTTGATGTAAACCTCAGCGTCCTCGTCGTGATGAATCAACAACGCTGGTTTTGCGGGAACTGATTCGAGAGCAAACGACTTTCGCAGCCAAATGCTGTTTGTAGCCCAAACCGTTGCCACACGAGCATTCGGTGTGCCACGCGTACCGAAGCCGCCATGGGCTTCCCTCCAGGCACTGTCGTCAAACTCAGTCGCCCGCCAACGGTCAGCAGGTTTGCGAAGCGTATACCGCCACGTATCGACGATTTCCTGTGCCGAACATGCCGTGCACAGAACGATCAGCAATGACGTGAGGATCAACAAGCGAAGTGGAACGGACTGCAATGCGTTTGCGGAACTGTCTCGGTATGTCATGACGTTTCTCGGCAAAAGTGTTCGAGCTTGTCTTGGTTAGCGATTGATTGAGTTTTGGGATTCTTGAAATCTACCACAAGAAGCCTGGATTGCAGAATTGTACCAGTTCGCCCGATGGCAGTTGGAGTATTGGCCTCTGCGTCGATCGGTACCCACGTCCCGCGGGCCGCCAGAATGACGATCGACGCGCCCCTGCCTCGCAGACGGGGCTGTGCTCATACATAATAATAATGTGCTGACCGCTCTTCTCATCTTTATTCTCAATTCGTGCATCCTTCCATGGCGAAGAATTCGGACTCCCGTTCACTGGCTCGGTCGATCTCCGGCACGGGTGATTTTCTGCGCTCGCAGATTTGGGTGTGGCCGATCATCGCGGCGGTGATTTTGGCGGTTGCGGGTTTCTGGATTCGCAGCGTTGTTGAAATCTCTGTCAAAGAGACGATGGCCGAAAATCTGCAGACGATTCTCGCTGCTGATGTGGCAGCGTTGGAATTGTGGTACGAGTCGCAGGTTGCCAATGTCGGCGCCGTGGCGTCCGATCGTGACGTGCGGTCGTTTGTGGAACGTCTCACCACGAAGGCTGCGGAAGAAGACGTCGATACGGCGTTACTTGCGCAGTCGCCCCATCAGAAGGCGATACAAGTTGAACTAGAATCGTGGATCGAGGCCCACGGCTACGCCGGATTCGCGGTGGTGAATCAGGATGGTCGGGTCGTATCGGCCGACAAGCAGAACATGATCGGCCGCGACGATTTGCCAATCCCCGAGGGGCTCATCGAAAAGGTATTTGCCGGCCAGGTGGTCGTCACACCGCCGTTCAAAAGTGCAGTGCGGCTGGAAGACGTCGACGGCGAAATGAAGAGCGATCTGCCTACCATGTTCACCGTCGCCCCTGTGCGCAATGAGACCAGCGACGTTATCGCGCTGCTGGGGCTGCGCATTCGCCCTGAGGAGCAGTTTTCCCATATTCTATCGATCGCCCGACCGGGAAGATCAGGTGAAACGTATGCGTTCAACCGCGACGGCGTGTTGGTGTCCAATAGCCGTTTTGACGACGATCTGAAACAGATTCGTCTGTTGCGTGAAGACGAGAAATCGATCCTCAATATTCAGATCCGCGATCCGCAGGTGAATCTGCTCAAAGGTGGACAGACAAAAGAACTCGCCAGCCAACAGCCGCTGACCCGCATGGCCGAGGATGCGCTGCAAGGCAAGAGCGGCCACGACGTCGACGGGTATCGCGACTACCGTGGCGTGCCCGTCATTGGTGCCTGGAAGTGGCTGGAGTCACACGAGATCGGTGTGACGAGCGAAGTCGATGTTGCAGAAGCCTACCTTCCACTCTATATCTTGCGGCGATCGTTCTGGGGTCTGTACACGATATTGGCAGTCGCGGCTGTGGCCATTTTTGTCTATTCCGTCATTGTCGCCCGCTTGCAACGCGAAGCCCGCAAAGCCGCTCTGGAGGCCAAAGAACTCGGCCAGTACACACTCGACGAAAAAATCGGTGCCGGCGGGATGGGTGTCGTCTATCGCGGGCATCATGCGATGTTGCGGCGGCCGACCGCTGTAAAACTGCTCGACCCGGAAAAAACAACTGATGCGACGGCCGCCCGGTTCGAGCGAGAAGTGCAGATCACGGCCCGGCTCACTCACCCCAACACAATTGCAATTTACGATTACGGGCGAACGCCCGAGGGCATCTTCTATTACGCCATGGAGTATCTCGACGGAATTGACCTGGAGAAACTCGTCGAAAAACACGGCCCTGTGAACGATTCTCGCGTCGTTCATCTGCTGCAGCAGATATGTGCCTCGCTCAACGAAGCCCACGGCGTGGGGCTGATCCATCGTGACATTAAACCGGCGAACATGATCGTTAACGTACGTGGTGGCGTCTACGATTTCGTGAAACTGCTTGACTTTGGTTTGGTCAAAGCGCTGGACGCGAAGAAACAGGCCGCGCTGACCGCCACTGGTTCATTCACCGGAACGCCGCTGTACGTTTCGCCTGAAGGCATTAAAACACCAGACAAGACCGACGCACGTAGCGACTTGTACGCGGTGGGCGCCGTCTGTTACTTCCTGCTGACAGGCAAGGTGCTGTACGACGCAACAAGCGTGGTCGAGATCTTCATGCACCAGGTTAACACCGTGCCACAAAGGCCTTCGGAGCGAGCCGGTAGAAAAGTGGATCCGGCTTTGGAAGCCCTCATCATGCGTTGTTTGGCGAAAGATCCCAGCGACCGCCCCGGATCGGCCAAAGAACTTGGCGGCGCGTTGTCGGCGTGTGGCATCGACGTCTGGTCGCAGGTCGATGCTGAAGCCTGGTGGCGCAAGCAGTATCCCCAGTTGTGTCCCGATACACCAGGCGGAGCGACGAAGAACGACACCGAGGAAATTGCCGCGACGGTGATTGTCGAACAGCCAACACAAACAAAACCCTAATGGATAATTCACAGTGACAGATCAAAGGGGTCGGGAGTCATTTGTGTGAAGCACCTGAAGGGCCGTTCCGGCAAATGACTCCCGACCCCTTTGATCCCACGCCCCGGGGCGACGCCTAGCGGCGCGTGGCCACGACCAGCCTTGCCTCCGGATACTCGGCACCAAACACACCATCTTCAATTCTGACGTCAAATCCGCGTACTTCTAAAAGTGACTGCACCTGGGGAAGTAAGAACGTCAAATAGTACATGATGAACGGCGGCCTCAGCGCAAGATTGCGAATGTGCATTGCAGCATTGAATCCACGCGCCAGCCACCGCCGTGCCGAGATCAGTGGTGGCAGATACGAGGTTGGAAAAACAAATCTCCCGCCTGGTTTGAGCGCCAAGCCAACTTGTTCGACAAACTGACCTTGGTCTCTTTGCGCGATATGCCCGAGCGCGCCAAAGCAAACTGCCAAGTCGAATTCATTGGAGAATGACATTGCCAACGCATCCATCTCGACGAACTCGAGCCGTGCCGTGCCTGGCGCGTTGATTACCTGGTGTCGCGCGACCCGAAGCATCGGTTCGCTAAAGTCGATTCCAACCACACGGTCGCGGCAAAGCGGACGCAGCATCTCCATCCCGGCACCCGTACCACAACACACATCCAACCCCGAACCAACCGCACCAGTGGCTTCCAAATGTCGTGACGTCTTCTGGAGCACCGCAGCGGGAGTGCGAAACGGCGTAAAATCAAATTTCGGAGCCAGTAGATCGTAGCCTCGCTGCGTGGAACTGAGCGCCTGATGTGCCAACTCCAAAAAACTCGGACCTTGTGGATGAAACATAACGGACCTGCAGATCAGAGCACTGTTGATTCGGATTCATGTTGCGGCGACCATTGTACCCTAGTTAGCTTGTCTCAGGTTTTTCTTTACATGCGAGTGACATCGGAGACTTTGAGATGAACGAATATCACAAGCTGCCTTTGCCCGATGGGGCAACAGAAGTACAGCCCGTTTCATCGCTGGCGTTTACGGAAGGGCCAGCTGTCGATGAAGACGGCACACTGTATTTCTCGGATATCGAAAACAACCGCATCCTGCGGCTTCAACCGGACGGAACGCGGGAAGTCTTTCGTGAGCCAAGCCACCGCACCAATGGCAACACTTTTGACCAAAGACGCCGCCTCTATCACTGTGAAGGTGCCGAGTTTGGGCCAGGTGGTGGGCGGCGGATAACGCGCACCGACTTGAATACAGGGCTGTTCCAGGTGCTGACCGAGCGGTTTGATGGTCTGCGGTACAACTCGCCCAACGACATCTGCATCGACGGAAGGGGAAGGGTCTTTTTCACCGACCCACGGTATGGCGATCGTTCCGACATGGAGATGAATGTCGAGGGTGTCTACCGAATTGATACCAACGGCCAGGTTATCCGGATCCTCGCTCAACCAGAAATTGAGCGACCCAATGGAATCGCCGTCACACAGGACTCGAAGACGCTCTACGTGGTGGATAGCTGCCCGACGGTCGGCGGGAACCGCAAGATCTGGTCGTTTGATTTAGACTCAGACGGAACGCCCTCAAGACAACGTGTCGTAATCGACTTTGGCGCCGGGCGCGGCGGCGACGGAATGCGGCTTGACATGGAAGGCAACTTGTACATCGCCGCTGGAATCATGGTGCCGCGCGGACCGCACGAGACTGCCGATGTCCTACCTGGTATCTATGTCGTTTCTGCCGCCGGTAAAATGAAAAGCCGCATCCCCATCCACGAAGATGTGCTCACGAATCTGGCGTTTGGGGGAAGCGATGGCCGCCAGCTCTACATCACCGCTGGGAAGACGATCTATACAACTCGAGTCGCAGTACCCGGGCAGGTTGCTTTTCCAAAATGGAAGTAACGGTGTTACCAGAATCACCGTGCGCAGCGCTTGGTTGCCGTCCACATTCGTCACGCAACCATCCCGGAAGCCGGCACGCGCTCTACGCATGATGAGCTGCCGACGTGTTGAGTTGCGACTCAGGATCATCATGCGTGGAGCGCATCGCGCGGCCGTACAACCACCGGATGATCGCGGTACGTTGTCTCAAATCACGAGCGAACGGCACAGGAAGACGCATCCTGGGCCATGAACTTTAGTATTTTCGCCATTCGGCGGAGCCAACTCGGTGCTAGTCAACGCATCGCACATGGTCCTTGTCGGGGGATTTGCCATGCGACTTTTCCGATTAGCAAGACCTGGTGGGCATCACGACCATGCAAACATCCCTTTTGTGGTAACTTTGCAG
>JASLRF010000138.1 GCA_030744095.1 Pirellulaceae bacterium
TCCTTGTCTTACGGCGACAACGCAGGAGGTCCGAGGCCACTGGAATCCCCATTTTACTGGCCACTATTTCTGCCAAAACCTCTGATGGATTGGTTCCACGAGTGATTCTCCTGGTCCAGTGCATGGGAACCGGCGCGACCAGATCGGGGCTCAGCGGATCGGAGAACTGGACCGTTTCGGCCAGCAATCGTCCCATAGTTAGCGTGAGCGCCTCTTCGTGAGCTTTCTTCATGCGAAGCACCCCATCGCGTAAGGGGCCGTCATACAGCCCCACGGCCTGGACACTGGCGAACTGAAACTGCTCGTTGCGGCAAGCAGGGCAAGAAACGGCGTTAGGGGAAGCTGGGTTCGGCAGCGGCATCGCACAGGCGGAACACAGAGGCTTCCGATTTCTCAACTCATTACGACACGCCACACACACGTGAACCTCGTCAGTTCCATCAATGTCTTGCCAGCACAGTTGGCAGCTTGGTGGAAAAATCAGATTCACAACGGCCGCAGCACTGCGGGAGACAGCCGCGGCGCTGCGGCGAGCCACCCAATCACGTGTGTGCCAAGGCGACTCGGACGAAACCAGTTTGTTCGGCGCTTCGGTTGTCTGGGACATCCATCACCATGCGGATTATCGGGCCTAAAGCCGTTCGCACAACGACCCCATCTCACCATGCCAGTTGTCTTGGCCAACCGAAATCGATGGTCCCAGTCACATAACAGCTGACATGACAACGGCGAAACCATCCATCTTGACCGGATTCGGCAACCTGCCCTATCGTACCGAACCTGCAGCTTCGAGGTAACGTCTATGAGCATTTCTGTGATGACCAGCCCCTATTCTTCCAGCAAACGAGCCCAGATGGCTGCCGGGCAGCCGATTTCGGCGCTGATGGCCCAGGCGTTGGAAAACGCGGACCTACTTTCATTGGCTGCAGGCTTCGTCGACGAGGCAACGCTTCCCACGACAGCGGTCCGCCAAGCGTGCGCCGAAATCATGGCTGACCACCGGGTGGCCCAAGCGGCACTGCAATATGGTACGACACCTGGCATTCCGAAACTGCGGTCGATGCTGTTGGAGCGATTTCTGGAAGAACAGCGCGTCGCCGTCGCAACCGCGCCTTCGGTCGATCAGGTTGTTGTCACCGCCGGCAGCAACCAGTTGTTGCACTTGATTGCGGAGAGCTTGTTGGATCCAGGCGACATCGTGCTCTGCACCGCGCCGACCTATTTTGTCTTTCTGGGAATCCTGGCCAACGTTGGTGGGCACGGGCGGGGCGTTGCCACGGACCAGCACGGCATGATTCCGGAATCGCTCGACGAACAGCTCAAACAGATCGACGCGGCCGGGGAATTGGGTCGCGTGAAAGCCATTTACTTAGTTCCCTACTTTGACAACCCGCAAGGGATCACAACGGCACCGGACCGCCTGGCGCGGATTGTCGAGATCGCCAAGCGCTGGTCGATCAAGCACAAGATCCATGTGATTGCCGACGAAGCGTATCGGGAATTGCGTTACGCCGGGCCGGATGAACCCAGCGCACGTTGCTACGACGAAGACGGCGACACCGTGATCGTAGCGGGGACATTTTCCAAATCGTTTTCGCCAGGAATTCGTGTGGGGTGGGGAATTCTGCCGAGCCATCTAGTGGATCCTGTCTGCGAACAAAAGGGAAACATCGATTTCGGTTCGCCAAACTTCAGCCAGGCGATCATGACGTACGCCTTGGAACACGGCCAGTTCGATGCACATCTCGACGTTCTGCGCGCTGGCTATGCGCCGAAATTGCAAGCGATGCTGGATTCGGCCGACGAGTTCTTAGGACCGATCGGGGGTGTCTCATGGACCCATCCCAGCGGAGGGCTGTACATCTGGGCGCGGATGCCCACCGGCCTGGACGCGGGACCCGAGGGACCTTTGTTTCGACGCGCAATTCAGGAAGGGATGTTGTATGTGCCAGGACAATATTGCTTTCCAAGCGAAGGCGAACCCATTCAAGAAAACACGATGCGATTGAGTTTCGGTGTGCAGACGGTGGCGAGGATTCGCCAAGGCATGCAGGCGCTCGCAATGGCAATCCATCAAGCACAGGCTGCCATCGATTAGACTTCTCCAACGACGGAACTACCCAATCGAGAAGACCGAGGCTGTCAAAGGCAACTCGCCAATATTCAATCGTAATTCTGGAAATGGAATTCCATGCAAACGTACGATCGCTATCTAATCCGGCTGTTTGTCCGAGTGTTAGTCGTTTGTTTCGCCAGCATCACCGGTTTGTACGTTGTGATTGACGCCTGTAGCAACGCGGGCGAATTCATGGACTACGGTCAGCAGCAAAATGGACTGCTGCCGGTATTGGCCGACTACTACTCGTCACGCGTCCCCTGGTTCTTTGACCAGATCAGCGCCTTGCTGACGTTGATTGCCGCGATGTTCGCTATTGCTTGGCTCAAACGCAGCAACGAAATGACCGCGTTGATGGCTGCGGGAATACCGAGTTCACGGCTCGTTCGCCCTCTCATTTTTGCTGCACTTGCGGTCAGTTTGATGGCCGCTGCCAATCGCGAGTTCATGATTCCCAAAGTTCGTGACAAACTGACACGCAACGCCCAGGATTGGTTGGGCGAACGGGCGCGAACCGTCGAACCGGTCATCGACAATCAGACCGGCGTCTTGATCAACGGGCGATATACGTTTGCAAATGAGCAGCGGATCGAGCGACCCAGGTTTCGCCTGCACCGACTCCTGGGTGAATTCGGCCGCTGTCTTGAAGCCTCCAATGCCTACTATGAGCCGCCCTGCGACCAGCACGCGGGCGGGTATCGGCTGCGCGAAGTGAACTCCCAGCAAATCGAAGGTGTTGGTACGGCGATACTCGATGGCCTTCCGGTAATCTACAGCCCCCTTGATACTGAGTGGTTGAAGCCGGACGAGTGTTTTGTGGTGAGTGCCGTGACATTTGACCAACTGTCTGGCGGAAGCCAGTGGCGACAGTTGGCGTCGACGGTCGACTTGATTAAGGGCACGCGGAACCCCAGCCTTTCGTTTGGCCTCGATGCTCGGGTCACCATCCACTCCCGGTTCGTCCAGCCTATGCTGGATATGTCCCTGTTTTTGATCGGGCTCCCGTTGGTTTTGTCGCAAAAAAACCGTAACATTTTTGTGGCCGCCGGGTGGTGTCTGCTGCTGGTTGTGGGGTTCATCATGATTCTGATGATCTGCCACGCCGCAGGTGGCAGCGGTGGCCTATTGTCACCCGTTTCCGCCGCGTGGCTCCCGTTGCTGATCTTTGCGCCACTAGCGACCGCAGTTTCTTATCCAATTTGGGAGTGAGCCATGCCAGATGCAGCCGATGTTTGGGTCGACGGCCTGACGATCGGCCGCGTGCTGCAGCAAACGGTGGATCGCTTTCCAGATCAAGATGCGGTCGTCTTTCCACAGCTGGGCATCAAGCAGTCCTGGAGCGGATTTCAATCAGCCGTCGACGCAGTGGCACGTGGCCTGATGGCGCTTGGAATCAAACCTGGCGACCACGTTGCCGTCTGGGCGACCAACGTTCCGCAGTGGATTACGCTGCAATTCGCCACCGCCAGAATGGGCGCCGTGCTGGTCACGATCAACCCGGCTTACCGGCCGTTTGAACTGCAATATGTGTTGCAGCAAAGCGATGCCGTCGCGCTGTTCCTGATCGATCGCTTCAAGACCTCGAACTACTTCGAAATGTTGTCAAGCATGTTGCCTGAATTGAGAGCGAGGGTTGACGCCGGAATAACGGTGGACGAAACGGCACCACCACTGGTATCCGAGACGTTTCCCAAACTGCGGCAGGTTATCACAATGCTAGACGCGGCGATGTCGAGTGCTGAACCTAGGGCTGAATTGGCAGGTGCCCACACTTGGGACCAGATGCTGACGGCGGGAGAACCAGTATCAAATAACTTGCTCGAACAATACGCCGCCCAACTGGAACCGTCCGATCCGATCAACATCCAATACACATCCGGGACAACGGGCTTTCCCAAGGCTGCGATGCTCAGCCATCGCAACTTGCTGATGAATGCCTATTACATTGGTCAATGTCAACAGTTGAGCGACCAGGATCGCATTTGCATTCCCGTGCCGTTCTACCATTGCTTTGGCTGTGTGCTCGGTACGCTCGCGGCTGCGGTATACGGTGCGGCCATGATTGTCCCTTCCGCATTCTTTGATGCTCACGCCACCCTGGCGGCCATCGAACAAGAGCAGGCCACAGCAATCTACGGCGTACCCACAATGTTCATCGCCGAGCTGGAAGATGCTTCGATCGAGCAGCGTGATCTGTCAAGTTTGCGAACCGGCATCATGGCCGGCAGCCCCTGTCCGATCGAAGTCATGCGGAAGGTGATTGGTAGGATGGGTGCCAGCGAAATGACGATCGCCTATGGTCAAACCGAGGCATCGCCCGTGGTCACGCAGACACGCACCGACGATCCGCTCGAACTACGCGTCGAGACCGTTGGCCGCGCGATTCCGCAGGTCGAAATCAAGATCGTCGAACCGGCCACGGGTGCCGAACTGAGCGACAACGAACAGGGTGAATTGTGCAGTCGCGGCCACGTCGTGATGCTGGGCTACTACAACAACCCAGAAGCAACTCGAGAAGCCATCGACGACGAGGGCTGGCTGCACAGTGGCGATTTGGCGATCCGACTTCCCAACGGCTACTTCAAAATCACCGGCCGGATCAAAGACATGGTGATTCGTGGTGGTGAGAACATCTATCCGCGCGAGATCGAAGAGTTTCTCTTTACGCATCCGTCGATCGAGCAGTCTGCGGTCGTCGGCGTGCCGGACCCAAAGTACGGCGAAGAGCTTTGTGCCTGGGTCAAATGCAAGTCCGACTGCGCGTTGAGCGAACAGGAACTTCAGGATTTCTGCCGAGCCAATTTGGCCCACTTCAAGGTGCCCCGGTACGTGCGGTTTGTGGACGAGTTTCCTCAGACCGTGACGGGCAAGATTCAGAAATTCAAAATCCGCGAGACCATGATCTCGGAATTGGGGCTCCAAGAACCACCCACGGCGTAGG
>JASLRF010000139.1 GCA_030744095.1 Pirellulaceae bacterium
CACGAAAGAATGTGGACAGCCATCGCCACGTGCAGAAAACAGAACCGCAACTTCTTTTCGTTTCTTCACAAATCCATCAGGGCCAAACGGCAAAATCAACCGGCCCCAAGCCTATTGAACGTAACTCCGTGAACGGTTACCCAAAAACCGACGCCAGCCCGCTGAACCGGCGACAAAACGAATCAGCAACAACGTCACGATCGTCGTGGTGCCAACTCCCAATAGGAGCCATTTCTGTTCACCCAGCGTCATTGCGACACACGCATCGCTGACCTGTATCAGCGACATTGTGGCAGCCGGTAATTCAAGCTCAAATTCTTCAAACATCTTGCCGAAGATTGGTACGATATCCAGCATCAGCAACAGAAAGACAATCGTGGCCAATCCAATCACCAGCAGCGGATAGGTGATTGCGGAAATCACCGTGCCTCGAATGTCGCGCATTTGGCGCTGATGCTCCAACAGTTCCTCCAGTGCACCGCCCAGCTGCGCGGTACGCGTGGCGGCCGCGATCAGGCCAGCGACATGCGGTGGAAAGCTGCCAGAATTGGCGTTGAGCACATCTTCCAAGGGCTGGCCCAAGTCGGTACCGCGCGCCAGTTGCTCCAAGGCTTGTTTGATGCGCCGGTTCGTCGACTCTGACGCGGCTGCTCGCAACCCGATCGACATCGGAATATTGGCTTTGCCAATCTCCGCGACCTGAGTCACAAGCTCTTCGGCGTCGGACGATGTCAAACGACTCGGTGCGGGTGGAAACTGGGCTGCATTCACGGCCGCCAAGTGCTCGACGGTCAGCCCCCGATCGGTCAACTGACGGTGTGCGTCGTCCTGGTCGCGCGCCGCGATCTCTCCCGTCTGGGTGCGGCCGTTGTCATCGGTGGCTTGGTAGCGAAATTGCGCCATGTCGCTAACTCGGGAGGCTCATCTGATACAAGAGGAAATAGAGTGGCGCCATGGCCAGCAAGACATACGCAGCTACGACGAGACCACAAACCCCCGCGGAAAGAGTCATGGGCAGGTAGATCGTCAACCAAGCACACAACTTGGCAGCCCGACGCCGGTAGGTCTCCGCTAATCTCCGCAACGCCGTGACGAGCTGGCCAGGCTGGCCGCCACCCATTAACATCCAGCCGAGCAACGGGGGGAAACCGACAGGGAGCCGGCTCAACGGCTGGCCACGCCGTATCGCTTGTGCAAGCTCGTCACCCGCCGTCTTCAGGCCGTGATCGCCGCTTGACTGACACGCCAACTCAAGCGCTTCGGCCAGCGGCAGCTCCTGCTCTAAGAGCAGCGCCAACGTCTCCGCAAAGGTGGCCAATCGACCGGCTCGGAGGATCTGTCCGATCGTCGACGACCGACGCCCAGGTTTTTCGCCAAGCACGCTGGCTCGCGAAATACTGATTAAGAAGATGGCCAACAGGATTATGGCCACCCCCCAGATCCAAGGCAGGGCCAGCAAAAGCAACTCGGCAAGCCACGACAGAACGGCATACCAACGTGGCCAGGTGAGTCCAAAGTCTTCAAACATCAACTGGATTGTCGGGACCGTGATCGACATTGTGATCCAAAACACCGAGGACGCGACAACCATGATGACCAATGGGTAGACCATCGATACCAGCATGATGCGCCGAGTTTCCATCACACGACGGGCGGTCTTGGCAATTCCCTCCAACGCGACCGACAGCCGACCGCTGCGCAATCCCGCCAAGACCACTGCGCGGTAGATCGCGGGAAACTCGCTGCCCGACTGACTGAGAGCGGCAGCCAGATCCTCACCAGACTCCAGGCGTCTGCCTAGCGATTGCGCGATTCGTCCGAGACGACCGGGCATGTCCTTGCCGATTGCCACTAACCCACGATCAAGCGGAACACCTGCCCGAGCGAGCGAGGCGATCTCGTCGTTGAGCGCAATCAAGTTGTCGAGCGTAATCGGACCGGAAGATGCCAACGATGCAGGCTCCGAACAGATGCTTGAGGATGTGGGAGTCGGCGCCATTCTAACCACTGGCCGAACCTTACACCATCATGCGCAGCAAGCCGGCGCACCGTGTTGTGAACCAACCTGTGTCCTCAGGTTTTGGGAAGCGCTCCCGATCGAGTGGCCTTCTTCGCGACTGCCTGCCTGTCCGCCACCGATGGCCATAATGCACCCACATTCGGTTCACGGCGACGGCGATCCTTACGGAGTTGGGACAACTCGCTTGAATTTGACAATCCGGTTCCATTTCCACTTCCCGCTCGAAAACGGTGTCGCCTCAATCGTATTGGGATCGGAAAATGTGAAACTCAGTTCGCGCGGTTCTTCGTTTTCAAACTCCACCTTAATCGTCGTCGAGTTCTCGTCGCCACTGATATAGCGCCACGAGCCGGTTCGAGTTATAGAGTTCCCCAGTAATGTTGCCGAAGCGGCAACCGTGTCGTCTGCCGAAAACTCCCATGCCATCTCCGCACGCATCGACTTCATCAGCAAGTTGCCAAATTCTGCTAAGATCGGGTTGTCAGTCGGCGCCATCTTCTCCATGTCCTCCTCAGTCATTTCGAAGCTCGCCTCCCAGTTTCCGATGATTCGTTCCCTCGCCGGATTCGAACAGCCAGTCAGTGCGACAAAGCATCCGCCAACGAGAAAAAGAACGACTGCGCGAACGCGGCTCATGCGGGTCATCGATTCTCCTCCGTCTCAAAACGTTCGTTGATTGGCTGCCCAGATGGGCCAATAAGGCTCTACTTCAGGCCAATAGCGCGAAAGCCAACAGTATGATGTCGTACCGGTGGATTCTGTAGCCCTGGCCTTGTTCCTCATCGAAAACGTCGTGGCGGCAAATGTATGGTCCACCGATGCGGTGAGCAACGGCAATCCATGCTAGCCGTGCCAGCGACGGCAAATCACGGTAGCCAAGCAAGAGAATCCTGGCAAACTTGTCCGGTTATAGCGATTTTCTCGATTCGCAGGAGTCTCTGGTCGATATTCGATCCAAGATGTTTGTCTCAACATTCGAAGAAGCGTCTCCTGAAAGGAACGGTTTGATGCGTGTACCGCGGATCCCTGTCCTGTTGCTAACTGCGACCTGTTGTTTGTCCGGGTGCTGTTCGTTCAACGGTACCATCTCGACAGATCATGCCTGGGTCTCCCAAAAAGGAGGCACCGTCCAAAAGGGCGCGGTGGTCCAAAAAGGCGCGGTGGCTCAAAAGGGCGCGGTCGTCCAAAAAGGCCACGTGCACCAGAAGGGCTACGTTCACCAAAAAGGTGTGCATCAAAAAGGTGCCGCTCAGAAGTCGGTGATCCATCGAAATCTGTGGAATCGTTTTGAACCATCGGCTTGTCATGGTGGCTGGGATCCAGTCCTGGGCAGTTGCGAGGCGTGCGGCGTATGCGGCGGAGCCTGCCAAGGGCACACCCCCGCCCAGCATTTGAAGCACACGTTGACCTGTGCCTCGGGCTGCGGCGAAATCTATTGGGGTGAATGGATCAGCGATCCTCCAGACGACTGCGATCCGTGCGACGATTGGGGCAATTGGATCGGGCCGACCAACTGCGACGGACCGTCCTGCCTGGACAGTCTGGCATCAGGCTGGTGTGACTTGTTTGGCTACCGCAACGGCGGTGGCAAGGGCAAGGGTGGCTGCGATTCATGTGGTGGCAAAGGTGGCTGCGACACGTGCGGCGGCGTGCCGTCCGACTACTATGATGCCCCGATCGAAGATGACAGCGAGGTTGTACCCACACCGGAGATTGAAGCCAGCTATCGAACGGAATTGCTGCCACGCGCTGTGTCTAGATTCAGCATCCGTTCTGCGCGTCTCACGCGTTGAATCACGCAGGACATCGCGTACACTGAATGGCCGACTTCGCCCTCGACGTGAAGTCGGCCATTTTCTATCTGCTGGCATTCGGATCCGTTATACGGACTGGGCGTTTGACCACCATGGCACTATCCGGCATCGACGCATTTCTGGAACTGCTCGCTGAATTTGGCGTGCGGTACGTCTTTGGCAACCCTGGCACGTCCGAACTGCCGTTGACCGATTCCCTGGTCGACGACAACCGATTTCAGTACATCCTGGGGCTCCAAGAAGTCCCGGTGATGTCGATCGCCGATGGCTATGCCATGGCATCGGGATCGTTGGGTGTCGTCAATCTGCACATTAGTTGCGGTTTGGGCAACGCCATGGGGATGCTCTACAACGCCTATCGCGAAGGGACTCCACTGCTGGTAACAGCGGGCCAACAAGATCGTCGCCTGCAAATGGAGGAGCCAATTCTGTGGGGCGACTTGGTCTCGGTCGCTCGCCCCTGGACCAAATGGGCCGTCGAGGTCAATCAGGTTGCCGATCTGCCGACGGCCCTCCGCCGCGCAGTGCAAACAGCGTTGACGCCACCAACGGGCCCGGTGTTTTTGTCGCTGCCGATGGACTTGCAGATGGAGATTAGCAACACCTTTGATTTGACGCCGATTCAGCTGCCCGATTGTCGCGTGCGACCACCGTCGGATGCGCTTCGTCGTGCCGTCGAAGTCCTTGCATCTGCGAACAATCCGGGCATCTTGGCCGGTAGCCGAGTGACCGAACGCGGCGCGACGGCCGAACTGATCAGCGTGGCCGAGCGGCTCGGCGCACCCGTCATCTCCGAATCCGGGACGACCCACGGACGGCTCGCTTTTCCCAGCGACCATCCTCTGTATGCCCAAGGCTTGGCGCTCTGGTCACCGGAAGTCCGTACCCGTTTGCGCGAATTTGACGTCCTTTTGGTGACGGGCATGGACTTGTTACGGCAGTACGTGTACCAGGAACCGAGCCGTGCGATTCCCGAACATATTCGTTTGGTTCACATTGACGAAGACCCATGGCAGTTGGGAAAAAACTATCCCGTGGAAGTGGGCCTTATCGGGCACACACAAGTGGTGCTGGCAGATTTGGCAACGGGCTTGGCGACGGCGCTGGCCGACCAGACCGCAACGATTCGCGAGAGGACCCAGCAGCACGTCGCGCGGCACGTCGCGGCACGCGAGGCGTTGCAGGTGCAAGTCGAAGAACAACGCAGCCTGCGGCCGCTAACGCCGCTTGGCCTGATGGGCGCGTTAGCGCGAATCCTTCCCGACGACGTGGCAGTGATCGAAGAAGCCGTCACTACGACCAACACTACATTCGAACGGCTCGGTGTATTGAAAAATACGACGGGTTATTTCGGCCATCGTGGCTGGGCGCTGGGTTGGGGACTTGGTTGCACAATCGGCGCCAAATTGGCATGGCCGGATCGACCGGTGCTTGGGTTGCTCGGCGAAGGCGCGGCCATGTACGGCATTCAAGGGCTCTGGTCGGCGGCGCACTACGAAATTCCAGCCACACTGGTTATCTGCAACAATGCCCAGTATCAGATTCTCAAGATTGGTGCCAGAGGACTCGAGCTTCCGCATGCGTTGGCAGGGAAATACGAAGGACTCGACATTCGCCAACCCGAAGTTGACCTTGTGGGGCTGGCAAGATCGTTAGGTGTCGATGCGCACCGAATTACCGAGCCCGACGAATTGAGCGACCGGGTCCGCGACTCGCTGAGGAACAACAAACTGACACTCTTCGATGTTCCCATCGCGCGGGAAACGCCCGATCGGCTGGATTACGGATAGGCTTTGTCTTGTCGGCCATCGCTGCCGACGATCACTTTGAATGGTCGCGACGCGTGCCGCTGACAAAGCGACTGCCATCGACGAAGAAACGCAGCCGTGCCTCGTAGGCAGAAGTCACACCAATGCGCTTCGATTGGCCTGTGCGAAACGACCGAGTTGACAAGGCATCCGTGTCGTCGATCCAGATTCGACTGCCACATGTCAGATCCCATCCGTCCAGATCTCGATCGACGTCCAGTGCTTCGCACAATCGCGCCGGACCTCGAGCCAGATCGACGAGCGCCATACGCCCTCGCCGCGCCTGCATTACTGTGATCCCAGCGAGCGGCTCAATGGCCCGAATCAACACCGCGGACGCCGCCCCGCTGGCCTCAGTCACGGCGTTGAGACAGTAACGGGCGTGGATCGAATAGACATAAAGGTGACCCGGTGGTCCGAACATGGCGGCGTTTCTGAGCGTTGGGCCCCGATAGGAATGCGCGGCCGAGTCGTTCGCAGCCAGATACGCCTCGACTTCCACAATCGTCCCGCCGGTGAGTCCGCGCCGGGTGCGTCGCTGTAGTGTCTTGCCCAGTAGCTGGCGAGCGACGGTCGTGGGATCGCGGTCGTAGAACTCGCGCGGCAACGGGTCGGATGGCATGGATTCTCTTTGCCTTATGTCTGTCTCCCAGTGGCGGAGCTACGACAAGGCTCAGTTTCAGTCGCTATCGGTGGGCCACATCACTTTTTGAATCACGGTTCGAACGGCATCTGACATTTCCCGAAACTCTAACTTCATTCCCTCGGCCTTTGTCTTCTTATTCAGCAGCACGAGCTTCCCAACCAACGCCGATGAGATTCTCTGAACGCCTTGAAAATTCAACACCAGTGGCATGTCGATTCTAATCGCAACTTCCACGGCCTGGAGTAACTCTCTTCCGATTCCTTGGATCTCTGACGCCAGATCGATCTCCGCATTTTGGAAGAACACGTTCAGCGCTTCGCGTGTTCCCACAAGCCGAACGTACTTGTAGGGAATTCCTAGCGGTTTCTCTCCTGTGTTTGCCATGACCACATTGTAGGGCAAACGCTGTGAACCTGACTATGGACCGTGCAGCTTCAGGACCGCCCGATCAACAACTGTCGTGTAGCCGTTGTTCGTTCGGCGAACATAATGCCAAATTCACAGAGCGAACAGCGACTGTTGCAGATATGGCAGTCCCTAGCCTGGGATGGCTTCGGCCGCCAGGCGTTCGTCTTCCGTCACGCGATAGAGATCATAAACGCAATCATCGATTTCCGCGTCGCACCGGTCAATCTGGCCC
>JASLRF010000140.1 GCA_030744095.1 Pirellulaceae bacterium
TCACGTATGCTTCACCGACTCCGTAAAAGGCGAGCGTGCCGCTGTACTGATCGGCGAATGGAACACCGATCAGCAAATCATCGATGCCGTCACCATTGATGTCGCCTCCGCCGCTGACCGACCAACCCGCGTGGTCCGCGCCGTCGATCCCGAACAGACTGAATCCGTTGGTCCCATCGAGCGAGCCCAGATCCAGGACCGGTTCGAAGCCACTCTCTTTTCCGAAAATGACATACGTCTGACCGGGATGAACTGGAACGGTCCGGTCCGCCGGGGCACTGATCAGCAGATCGTCGATACCGTCGCCATTGATGTCGCCCGCGGAACTGACCGAATAGCCAGCGCGATCGTACGAGGCAAAGCCCGCAATGCGAAAGCCATTCGTGCCATCCAGTTGAGTCACATTGGATTCAATCGAAGGGCCACCGAAAATCAAGTACCCTTCTCCCGAGCCTGAGAGTAAGCCGCCTTGTACCTGCTTGTCGGCGAATGGTGCACCAATCGCAAAGTCCGCGTAGCCATCGCCGTTAATGTCGCCCGCGTCACTGACAGAAAACCCCATATGATCTTCAGCATCGATACCATGCAGGGCGAGACCATCGCCGTTTGCTGCTAGCTGCCAGACGTTGACGGTCGGCGTGAACCCCTCCGGTTTTCCAAAGAGCAAGTAGCTCTGCCCAGTGCCATAGAAAGAATGGTCATCAACCGGCGCGCCGACCAACAGATCGTCGAAGCCGTCGCCGTTTACATCGCCAGCGCCGCTGACGGAATACCCAGTCCGATCGTACGGCGCGTTGCCGACGATCTTGAAACCGTTGGTGCCATCCAAATTGAAAAGCGTTGGCCGCTGCAGGAATTCGCCACCAAACACGACATAGCTCTCGCCATTACCATACACATGCCCATCGGGATGCGGGCGATCCGCCCAAGGCGCACCAACGATGAAGTCATGAAACCCGTCACCATTAATATCGCCCGCGTCACTCACGGAGAACCCGGCATGATCCGCAGTCACCAGCCCATACATTGGAAAACCATCGGGCTCGAAAGTCAGCTCCAAGGTCAAATTCGAAAAGTCATCGGCCTTGCCATAAACCAAATAAGCGGCACCGCTGCCCGCGGGAAAGAATCTATCGACGGGCGCGCCAACCAACAGGTCATCAAAACCATCGTGATTGACGTCTCCTGCAAAGCTGACGGATTTGCCCGCTTGATCTTGCGGCATGACGCTGCTCAACACGAAGCCTTCGGGCGGCGCCAAGTTGGCCAGGTGACCAAACACGGTCAGCAGCCGACGTTCTTCTAGCGGTTCGGCGAGTAGCCGTCGTTGCGGATTGCGTTGCCTACGGCGATTGTGTTCGCGACGCGAAGACGACGACTTTCGTGGACGGCGACGGCGAATGAAATCCATCCACATCGGAATCTCCAGAGGCTCTCGCCTCAGTGTTGGGAACAGGTTGATTCAAGCGACAGATCGATGGACATCGCCGACAAGTGCTGTCATTCCGTAGAGCGCACGGTTTTGACACACTTTGAACGGCCAAAGTTCCCTGACGCTAGGTAAGCTCACCCAAACACCCTCCCCACATTCCAGTGTAGTCGACAATTGAGAATTGTCGCGAAATCGCGCAAACCATTGATGCTAAAGGGTATGGAACTTGGAAAGTGTGGATGATTCGATGTGGATCGGTCGAATCTGTCCAGCGCCTTAGCCGCTGACCTACCCGATACGCCAGTCGCGACTTCCGGGTGACCGACGTTCATCGGAACGTGGTCGATGAAATCATGGCGCAGACCGACGCCGCACACTGGAGGACGACGCCCCACAGCTCGAACTCCGTCGATTTAAGATCAAAGCCGCTTACCCTTTCGAAAAGGCAAGCGGCTTTGGGTAAGGATCGTTCGAGGAATTACTGTCCGATAGTCGCCTTTCGCTCCGCGAAAGGAACGTGCTTTCGCGGAGCGAAAGACGACAATAAAAGATCGAACACTGCTAAGCGGAGAATCAGTCAGTCGCGCGAATCGTCTGGCGACTACTCTTTCGGAGTCTCTGTGTCGCTCGGGGGCGTGTCGCCGGGCTCACCAGTGGGGGCCGACGAGCCGGCGCCCTTACCGTACTTCTTCATCATGTCGGGCGGCATGGAACTTTCAATTGTCTTCTGCACGTCAGCGTCGTCTACCGTCGGCGTCGTGCTTGGATCGGCCGGCCCTTGATCTCCCCCACCACAGCCAGAGGCAACCAAGCAGGACAAGATCGCCAGTGTCGTCAACCATCGTTTCATGTCAATTCTCCTCTTATAAAAAACTAGTCAAACAACGTCAATTAGCTCATTGCGAGCGAGTGTTGTCAGGTAGGGCCTTGAGTGATATGCCATGCCGCCAGCGTTGAATCTGTTCCATCCAATAATCCGCCTCACGGTTGCGGCCGAGCTGACGGTAGAAATCCACAATCTCGGATTTCGCAAGTTCTTGGACAGAGCCGAGTGCATTTCGCAGACGCTCGTGGGTCTCAGTCTCCATGAGTTGTTTCACTGCAATGAGTCGCTTACGTTCCTCTGCCGCAAGCCGATCATTTCCAATCTTTGCCAGGCAAACAGCCCTGCGATGTCGTAAACGCCAATCTACCGGGCCGGGCCAGATCTCTAGAGCTCGTTCATATGCTTTACAGGCGTCTTCATGTGCATCGCCAAACTCATCCAGGATGATGGCGCGCCATTTCCAATAGAAATGGCCCCGGTCCGTCTCTGGCCACTGCTGAAGGTACGCTTCAGCACGCTGATGTTCGCCAAGATCCAACAACGTCGCTATATAAGTTGAAAGGAAAAACGGATCCTGCGTCGCATTATCCAATTCTGTCGCGGCGGTGTCCAGCAGCCTTAACGCGAATTCCGGGTCTCCCTCTCGCTGGCACCATTGCGCGACAGCGGCATGGTTGACCGGTGCCTCGGGCTCATTGCTGCGAAAACGGAGATAACGCCCTGACTCGGTTGTTCGCGTGGGGGTCTCTTCTGGGGCCAGAATGCCCATCATGCGATCGAGAGACTCGCTTGCCGTCAGAGGATAGAAGTTGTTCATGTACCATTCTCTCATTCGAAGCGGCTGTTCCTGCTCTGGGCTTAGTTCAAAAACTCGCCAGAAGACGTCCTCACTCAGCTCGGCGCGTCCCGTTGCATTCAGCACTGTCCAGAGCAACTGATAGGCTGGCAAGGCATCCTCTTGAAGTTCGATGGCCCTTCGCAAGTGTTGCTCGGCACGTCCTGGTTTGTGCAGGATCAGAAAGCAGAGGCGGCCTTGCTGAAGCCTTGCTTCAGCAGCCAACGGCGAATTGTCGGGAATCTCAGCCAGGTAGTCCATTGCACGAGTGGCCGCGTCCCCCGCGGGTAGCGCTTCGTCTTTGACGAGAGCCTCAGCCATCAGGATTCGGGCCGGCGCATCTTTGGGGTGTAACCAAAGATAACGTGACAATTGCTCGCGAGCCTGAGGCCACAACTGATGTGCCAGAAGTTCCTGGCCGGCGTTCAATCCGAACTGCGCACGGACGACAATCACGGTGGCATACAGAGCGGCGCCAGCTCCCAAGACAAGCAAGATGCTAACGATGATTCGCTTGGTCATGTCAGTGGTTTTCCGGAGGTCGAACAGTCGCCAGCCGTCTGCCTTCGGTGATTCGCCAGTACTGGTCGATCGGAAGATCCTCAAATAGCTCGACGCTGCCAGACGGCCAAAAAACTTCGACATCGAT
>JASLRF010000141.1 GCA_030744095.1 Pirellulaceae bacterium
CCCCAATGTGAATCCGGCGCAGATCAAATCGATCTGCATCCAACTCGTCAAAAAAATGTAATACAGCGAATCGCCGCATGCCCCGTTCGGTCATCACGCTGACCACCGACTTCGGTCCAAGCAGCCCTTACGTGGCACAAATGAAGGGCGTGATTCTTGCGATCCATAGCGATGTCGAACTTGTAGATGTCACGCACGCAGTTCCGCACCAGCAAATCCTCGCGGGTGCCGTGGCCCTTGTTGATGTCTATCATCATTTTCCGCCCGGAACGATTCACATTGCAGTGGTCGATCCCGGAGTCGGTACCAACCGTGCGATCGCATTGGCGGAGATTGACGGTCATTTCTTCGTGGCACCAGACAACGGACTTTTGGGGCTTGTGGCGCGTCGCACGCCGCCATCGCGAATTGTTCGAGTGGAGGCTTGCGAGTTCTGGAATCAGTCGATTTCACACACGTTTCACGGTCGAGATATCATGGCGCCAGTTGCGGCGCATCTTGCGCGAGGTATCGAGTTTGCGAGATTCGGCCCTAGCCAGCCGGTCGTTCAGCAACTGGATGTCCCCGACGCCGTGGTTACTACAAATAGGGCCGAGGGAACGGTCCTGACGGTCGATTCGTTCGGCAATCTGGCAACCAATCTAGATCGCGACATGCTGCCGCGATCCGTCTCCGAGTTGACCCTGCAGATTGACGGTCACGCAGAGCAAGTAGTGCCTTTCGTCGCAACGTATGCCCAGCGGCCTGCCGACCAGGTGGTCTCATTGGTCAGCTCCAGCAGACGAATTGAAATCGCGGTTGTCAACGGGAACGCGAGTAGACAACTGGGTGTGGTGCCCGGCAGCCAAATCACTCTCCAATGGTAGCTTGATCAACCGACTTTCATTCGGAATGGCGTTCGGTATTGAGCAATAGGGCTGCGTCGAGCCACGAGTTGGTAAGCTGTCTTGGTTTTCTGGCCGCCAGTCTTTAAAATGATCGGCTTGAAATCGGCCTGCTGTTGCTGTCGTATGATCGTTGTTCGGTTCTCAAGACGAACTGCGAAAATTTTTGATCTGCCAGTCCTTGGCAAATTCGTGAAATCCATGTCACCAATGTGAGAATGACTCCTCGTGCCAGTACGAATCGTTGGAATTGTTAACTCGATCTCTGAGTCGGGTAACTTGGTAACCGACATCACGGCGGATCAGCTGGCGGGGGCACCGCGCGACGAACGTGTTTTGGTGCGTTGCAACGATCACGAGACGAACGGTATTTTTCAGGTTGATCACGAACAGCCGGCGATGACGCTGATTGCCCTAATCGGCGAGAGCAATTGCCTGGAGGTGGAAGTCGTTGGCGATAATGCGCGGATCATGTTGGGAGTTTCGACCGGCCAAAAAGTCGAGGTGTGCTGGTAGCGTGCCACGTGTCGGATCTTGTCCCGGTCGCGGCTAAGGACCGACAAATCAACAACTGGCGTACCGTCGCTCCGCGAACATTACGCCGGGACTCCGCGAACATCATGCTAAGCTCGCGGAGCGAACAGCGACTATGATTGATACGCCAGTACTGAATGCTGGCCGCCCCTTTTCCTCTTCCAGTATGCCGATCCTAGACCATGGCTTCAGATTCTGAACTGTTACGGCGTTGGGATCGAGAGCACGTCTGGCACGCGTTCACGCAGATGGCCGAATACCAGCCGTTTCTGATTGAGCGCGCCGACGGCTGTACGTTGATTGATGTGGAGGGCCGCGAATATCTAGACGGCGTCAGCAGTCTGTGGTGCAATGTCCACGGGCACAGGCAACCGCGTCTTGATGCCGCCCTACAGGAACAGCTGCAACGGGTCGCACACGTTACCTCGTTGGGGATGTCGAATCCGACCACCATTCGGCTGGCCAAGCGCCTTGTCGACATCACACCTGTTGGGCTTGAACACGTGTTCTTTAGTTCCGATGGTTCTTCGGCCGTAGAAGTCGCGCTGAAAATGGCGTTTCAATACTGGCGTCAGCGCGACAACCCACGCGGGGAAAAGACCAAATACCTCGCGTTTAGCAACGCCTACCATGGCGATACACTGGGAAGCGTTAGCGTTGGCGGTGTCGCGAGGTTCCACGAGCTGTTTAGGCCGCTTCTGTTCGAGGTGATTCGGATGCCAACTCCCGACTGTTATCGCTTGCCGGACGGGAGCGCGTCTGAAACGGCTTGCGCTGACTATTTGCACGAGCTGGAAAATGTGCTCGATCAGCACGCGGATCGAGTTGCCGCGCTAATTATTGAGCCCTTGATGCAGGCCGCGGCCGGGATGGTAAAACATCCACCTGGATTCCTCGCAGGTGTACGACGTCTAACCCGTAGGTACGAAGTGCTGATGATTGCCGACGAAGTCGCAGTCGGCTTTGGGCGAACCGGCACGATGTTCGCCTGCGAGCAAGAGGACGTCGCGCCCGATTTGCTCTGTTTGGGTAAGGGGATCAGCGGTGGCTATCTCCCGCTTGCCGCGACGTTGGCAACCACGGAAATCTGGAATGCCTTTTTGGGCACACACGCCGATTCCAGGACGCTATGTCACGGGCACACGTACGGAGGAAATCCGCTTGCGGCGGCCGTTGGTCTGGCGTCGTTGGATCTGTTTCATGATGATGCTGTCTTGGACACACTGACCTCCAAGATCGACCAGTTGACCGAACATTTGGATCGGATTGCCCAGCATGCGCACGTGGGGGATGTTCGGCAGTGCGGAATGATCGTGGGAATCGAACTTGTACAAGACCGCGCCCGGAAGTCACCGTTTCCTTGGACGCAACAACGCGGCAAGCTTGTTTGCGATTTTGCACTCGACGAAGGTGTGTGGGTCCGGCCGCTTGGCGATGTCGTCGTCATCATGCCACCGCTATCCATAACACACGATGAACTCGCTCGAATCTGTTTGGCTGTCGAAGCAGGAATCCAACACGTTTGCCCATGAGGATTCAGACCGTCTACCATTGCCATGCCCAATAAGAAACTCCGTTATCTGCTGCTTCAAATGCGCGATGGCGATGACCCAATGCGCGACCAAGAAGTCGCCTGCTTTGCCCGTTGTTTGCGCTGCGACGCCGATCAGATTCGTGTCTTTGATTTGATCTCCGGGGCTCCTTCGATTCATGAGTTGAATTCGGTTGATGCCGTTCTGCTCGGCGGAAGCGGTGCCTATTCTGTGGCCGAGGGTGGGCCGTGGTTGGCTGCGGGGTTGGAAGCGATGGGCGAGTTGTACTCGTTGGGCAAGCCGACGTTCGCGTCATGCTGGGGATTTCAGGCCATGGCACGTGCAATGGGGGGCGTCGTGGTCACAGACCTTGCCCGCGCGGAAGTTGGTTCCGTCGAAATCATGCTGACAGCGGCCGGAAAAGAAGATCCGCTGTTTGGCGGGTTGCCGAGCCGTTTTCTCGCGCAGATGGGGCACCAGGACATTGTGGTCGATCTGCCTGCCGATGCGACCCTGTTGGCGTCGTCCCAGCGAGTTGCCAATCAGGCGTTCCGTTTTCAGGGTAAGCCGATCTACTGCACACAGTTTCACCCAGAATTAAACCGCGAAGCGTTGCTCCAGCGCGTCGTGGCCTACCCCGAATACCCGAAACGGATCTTGGGCGTGGGATTCGACGAGTTTGCCAACCGGCACTGCATTGAGACTCCAGAAACTGACAGCTTGCTCAGTCGATTCATCGCTCACATGTTCGCGTGATTCGAATGATCCAGAGTGCAGACCGTCTGTGTGAGAGCAATTCAGCAAGTGCAGCTTGGAGGCCGTGAATAAGCGACGCGCAACCCGAGCGTCTCATCGTGTACCAGAAAGACAAGAACAGATGAGCCCTCGGGTTGTGAGTCCTTCAGGGATTTTAGTGGCTGGTTTGCAACGGTTTTCACATCCTGTCACCTTGGAGGTCGTGCAGCATTCAAATCTATCTCGCTTCTCAAGTTTAGATCCAGTCATCTCTCCCGAGTACGTGTTTAGCTTGCTCGCAAGATCCAACGCTGAAGGCGTTACACATCGTAGCCCAGGGTCAGCGGTGCAGCCGCGCCACCCTGGGTAAATGGGGATGGAGAATATTTGCACGCTGAAGGCGTGCGACAA
>JASLRF010000142.1 GCA_030744095.1 Pirellulaceae bacterium
GCCCATGGCAAGCTGAAGATCATCGTCCCCCCGATGAGCATCGCTACCACACCCAACATCCGGCAAACCAAGCGAAGATTCATTGATCTACCTGCCGTTGACGCAGAACTGTTGCAGAGTGGTTTCGAAGTCAGAGTCTTCGATCAGTGCGACGACGACATCGCCAGCTTGCAGCCGATCGTCTGCTCCAGCGACCTTGACATAGTCTTCCCGCATCACAGCAGCAATCAAGCAGCGCTCGGGCAGGTGGAGGTTGGCCAATACATGCTCCGTGGCCTGAGCGCCGGGAAGTACTTCGATTTCATATACACCGACGCCACCGCCCAGCAAGGTCGAACGCGAAATCACCGGACCGGTATTCAAGAAGCCTAGAATCTGCAATGCCAAGACATCTCGTGGACTGACTGCCAAATCGATTCCCAATTTCCCAACCACGTTGGCGTAATCGGGGCGGCCGACCACCGCCATGACGTTCTTCGCGCCAATGTCGCGGGCTTCGACGCCGGCCATGATGTTGTTCTCGTCGTCGCCAGTGCAGGCAATGAAATAGTCCGCCGAGCCCACGCGTTCTTCTTCCAGGATGGACCGGCGCGTGGCGTCGGCTTGGACGACCGTCGAACGGACGAGGTGTTTGGCCAGGAACTCGCTCCGCTCGACAGCTTGTTCCATCAAAACAACCGAGAATCGTTCGCCCTGTAGACTGCGAGCCAAATGGTATCCCGTCTCCCCGCCTCCTGCGATCACCACGGTGTTTCGACGGCTTTGCTTCTTTTGCAGTGTACCCTTTACTTCATCGACATCCTGTCGGTTACCGATGATCGTGATCCGGTCGTTCAGTTCGATGACGTCTTCGGCGGCGGCAATCCACATGCGGCCATCGCGATAGATCGAGCCGATACGAATGGTCTTGGGCAACCCCAGATCCTTCAAAGACACTCCAATCGCCTTCGTCGGTTCTTCCATGACAACTTCCAGCACCTCAAGTTCGCCCCGGGCAAAATGTTCCAGTACGACGGATCCCGGATTGCGGATCCCCCGCGCCAATTCCATGGCCGTCAAGTGCTCCAAACTGAGTAGGCGATCAATGCCGAAGTGACGCTGGTAGTCGAATGTGCTCACATCGTGAAACACGGGACCGTAGATACGGGCGATCGAGCGACGCGCGCCCATCGCCTTGGCCATGCTTGCCGCGACAATGTTAACTTCGTCGTCACCTGTAACAGCGAGGCACAAATCAGCGCCAATCACGTCCGACTGGAACAGCACAGAAGACTGAGAAGCCGAGCCAGTTACGACGCGCACGTCAAGTTCGTTGTTTATCAGTCGGCAGTTGCTGGGATTGTTGTCGACGACAGTCACGCTGTGACGATGCCGACATAGTAGGTCGGCAATCCATGTGCCCACTGTTCCACCGCCCAGGACGACAATTCTCATAGGTCGCAACCGTCCGTACCGGATTCCGCAGGCAGATCAGGTGGGACAGGTTTCCCTTTTGTGTTCAATCGATGTTTTGGTGAGTAGATGTTGCCATAGCATGAAAGTCGCGTGTTATCCGCAACGTGAGAATCGAGGTGCGGTCAACAAATCGTCAACGGAAATCGATTGCGCTGCCTTCTGAGTGGACTCGAAACGAACCAGGACCCTAAACGAACCAGGATACAGCCCACAAGATCACAAAAATCGTGGCCATAAAGCCCACGATCCAGGTCGCAGCCCGCATCGCATTGTGCAAGATCGGACCCATCAACTCGTGGCGCGTCGCGCCATAAACCAGGCTGATCGATACGATCAATGGAAGTGCGTACCAAAGATGATTCATTCGTCTCGCTGACTTATTAAAAGGCTGAATGCCGTTGCGTCATCGCCAGCGCCAGGCGGCGTTTGCAAATGATTGCACCGTCGAATCCTAAAAACAGAATGGCAGTCCCCAAGGATGTGAATCGCTATTTGCGCATTGATTGCTCAAGCATCTTCCGGTGGCGGCTTGTCAGTATCCGTCTCGTCCTTCGCGATGACAATTACAGGGCCAGCGTAGGCATCGTAGATCGCCAACACGTTTAGCAGCCCGGCGATCATCGTATATAACGTGCCCATTTCAAAAAACGTGTGATACTGCAAATGTAAATCTGAAAGATCATCAGGGTCGTTGGAATCCTCGCTGATTCTGACCGGCGGGGCCATGAATCCGTTACCCAACGGCTTACCTGTCTTCTTCACCTGACGGCTCTGCACGAGGGCCGGTAGAGCAGGTGCACCGACGCCCAATTGGCAGATGTATTGCCAGCGCTTGTCAGACTGTCGCCACGAGGCATACACCACGTGCCCGCTACCCAGGGTAAGACCAAAGAAGTAGATCCCTAAGACGCACACCATGAATAATGTGCCTTTTGCGTATCGCCGCTGATAAATGTGTCCGGCACCCGGCCAAATCCAGGCCCACAACGCGGCGACCACAGGATTGCGCAAATCGACTTCAATCTGCTGATCGGATGAGGAAGCCGGTTCGCTTTCCTGCGCCATCTAGACAAACTCCGCGGAGGTTAGAGTGGAAACCACATATTCTAGTCAACCGCTGTCAACTGACCAGATCACCTGCCCGGACGGGCAGGCCAGCGATCTACCAGCCTATGCGACTATTCGGCGGGTTTTCGACAATCTTGTAACCGATGACTGAGAAACCACTTTCAGCGTTTTTTGGGCAAGATGTGCGCTCTTCCCTGAGGCAAAATCCGCCTTTTTTTCAATCGCCGCAGGATTACTCGCCAAGTTCATTCGCCGTTGACACTCGATTCCAGATTCTCCTACCCTCCATGGTCTGACCTCTTCAAAACGACGTTTTTCGCTCAGATCGTCAAAATGGCTGCCTCTTCCAGCAGTCGCTTTACAGGGCGAGAATCAAGCTGGGCAGGCCAAGCCGCCTCACCCCCGCCACTGGCGACTGACGGAGTACAAGATCATGTCGCAACGATTCTACGTCGAGACTCCCATCCACGGCGATGTCGCGGAACTCCACTCGACTGAAGCTCAGCACGCATTAAAAGTGATGCGGTGTCAGGTCGGCGACCAAGTGATACTGTTTGACGACAGCGGTGCCGAATTCCCAGCGAAGATTGCTCGCGTCGAACGCTCGTCGGTGCAACTCAGCGTACTTGAACGACGTTTTGTCGATCGCGAACTTGCCTGCCCGCTGACCATCGGCGTGGCGCTTCCCAAAGGAGATCGGCAGCGTTGGTTGGTTGAAAAGACCGTCGAGCTCGGCGTCGCGAGACTGGTTCCGTTGGTTACAGAGCGCGGTGTGGCGCAGCCGATCGACAAGGCACTCGATCGGTTACGCCGAGCGGTCGTGGAAGCCTCTAAACAGTGCGGTCGAAATCGACTGATGCGCATTGCCGAACCCATGTCAGTGGCCGCCTTCTGCAAGTCATTTCCATCGGCAAGTCTCCGGTTACTCGCGACACCCGATGGTCAAGCGTGGCCGAACACCATCGGTGAGGCGACGGAGATTGCCTCCTGCATCGGCCCCGAAGGCGGTTTCACGGAAGATGAACGGAAACATGCCATCGCGGACCGATGGACGCCGATCGCTTTGGGCCGCCGGATCCTGCGAATTGAAACCGCCGCCGTTGCCGTTGCTTCGGCTGTGGCGGTTATGACGGATTTCTGATCTTTCACGTCGGGTTGGCAACTGCTGCGGGTCCGTCGTCGGACTTGTCAGCCTCCGCGGGGTCGGCATCTTCCACGTTCTTCTCGATCGTGCCGAATAGGTGTCCACCCACCTCGCCGTGACTCCAGGTCCCCGCGTACTTGCTGCGATAGATGACGACACGCGCACTAAAGGTCCCCAAACCTGGAACCGTAAAATCGGTCAACGTGATCATGGGAGTAGTACCGGCCCATTTGACTTCCAACGGCAACGGGACTTGCACGTCATTCTTGCCATATTTGATCCGCGTATTGAAAAGCCAGTTATCCCCTTTGGGCATCTTCTTAACGCTGCTAATTGTGTACTCTTCTTTGCGTAAAGGGCCATCGTCCTTTCCCAGAATCGTGAAACGCCCGACAAGCTTGACATTAGAGAGCGTTTCCTCAAATCGCTGGAACAGTCTCTCTTGATCAGTTTGATCCGACTTGTCAGCGGCAGCGGGTACTGCTTTCGATTTTGGAGTGGCGCTTTGATCATCGCCCCACACCGTTGCCGATAACGCCAGGGAGAATAAAACCGTCGCGACTTGAATCCTCATCGTGTGCTCCTTAGTGCTGTCCACGAAATCGATGCCTGCTATCGTATTAGTGTACTCGCGCCGAGGCAACCAACTGGTTTGCCTGATTGCGCTTTTGGCTCTACAGATTGCGGAGGTACTGCACGGCCTGTCCTATTTCCGTCACCGGATCGGTCGCGTGCTGACGTTCGATGGTGAAGTAGCCCCGGTAGTTGTGCTCTTCGAGAACACCGATTAACTCGGGAAAATCGACGGAACCACGTCCTAACAGCGTTTCCAAACCGCGTCCCTGCGCTAGGTCGCGGACAGCGTCCCGCGCGTGCACGTGGGCAACATGCCTGCCTAGCGCAGTGATGCCGTCGTGCGCGGAAAATCCGTTGATAATCAAGTTCCCTGGATCAAAGTTGATCAATAGCGAACCCGGTGGCAAGGCGTCGATTAGCCTGGCCAGATCGGCGCTGTCTTCGCTGCCTGTTTCCGCCGCCAAGCAAGCACCCACGCGCTGGCCGTGCGTCCCCAGATCCGTCAGGACTTCAATGAGTGTCCTCCAGGCTGGACTATCTTCCGTTTCGGGGACGCGGCCGATCTGATTGACGACGATTGAACTACCCAGGTCGTAGGCAAATTGCATCGCCTCCTTGGTCGCTTGTACTCGTTGGTCAAGGTCTTGCGGATTGTCATAGCCACGACGCGTAGGGAAGCCAATCGCGCAAACCCGCAAATTGTGATCATCCAGTCTTTTCCGAATCTGCCGGATACCCGTCCGGGTGAATTCGCCGGGTTTTAGCTGAAAACGAGCGTCTATTTCAACGGCATCAGCGTCCAATTTGGCAGCAGTAAGCAAAGCTTTCTTAAACGGAAGACGCAAATTCGAGAGCTGGATTCCGACGCGTAGCTGGGGCACGTGATTGATCCCTTCGAAACAAGTTCGGGCAAGTCATGCTGAGATTCTCAATACCACTGGTTCTTATTCTATCCACCAATGCGTTTGCGCAAACGGTCCGTGACCCCGACGAGACGGAGGAAGTGTGGAGTTGCGACTTTGAAGAAGAGGCCGACACGAATTACGACCGCTGGCCCGATGGCTGGACGCGGCGGCGTGGACGAGGATATCCGACATACATCAAAGTCGAGATTGCCGAAGACGAATCATTCGCGGCACAGGGCAAACGGTGCCTGCGGATGGATTTAGACGGTGGCGCGGTCTCCGTTTACAGCCCGTTCACCGAAGTCAGCCCACTGCTCAGCTATACCTTGAGCGGTTTTCTGAAGACATCTGGTCTGGTCCACGACAACGCTTCGATGGAAGTGATTTTTTATGATGAGAATCGCAAAGTAATCGAGTCGTTCAAGTCCGCTCAGTTCCGGAATCTGCCTGACTGGCGAGAGGTGTTGATTGGCCCTGTCACTTTGGAGAATCCGCGCGTGCGCTGGGCGTCCATTGCGTTACATCTCAGTCCATCTGAACGAGCAGATATCGTGGGCAGCGCCTCGTTCGATAAAATCAGCCTCGGTCGTCTTCCCCGCATGTCTCTTTCGACCAATAGTGAACACAACATCTATTCGCCGCAGGAGAATGTCGAAGTCACTTGTCAGCTGTCTGGATATACGGGATACGAGCCACGTTTGCGGTTCGAGTTACGTGATGTCCAGGGCCGCGTCTTGGACTCGCACGAAGAGAACCTGCACGCCACCGCTACGGCGGCACCGCCGAAAGCCGCGGTGGGACCGCCGAAAGCCACGGCTCGAAACAACCTGGAAACCAGCGACGACCACCATGGTGGTTCCTTGGCGACCGCCAGTTGGCAGCCTCCCATTCAAAAAAATGGTTTCTATCAAGTCCGGGTCTCCGTCCATGGCCAGCGCGGACTGACGCGCACGGTCAACCTGGTGGTTGTGGATCCGATGCGAGAGAGAGTACACGGTGAGTTTGGTTGGTCGCTTCCAGATGGTGACAAGAAGCTGCCATTGAAGACATTGGCATCGCTGCTGGGCCATGTCGGTATCAACTGGATCAAGTTTCCAATCTGGTACAACGACGATCAACGTGCCGAGCGACTTGCCTGGTTCGCCGAACGAGTGAGCGTCGACAATATCGAGATGGTTGGCGTGTCGGACCAACCGCCCGAGCGCATCCATGACCTCTTTGGCGAGGGTGGGAAGATTCCCATTGCCTCAGTGTTCGTCACAAGAGAGGTCTGGATTCCCGCCATCGACGCGGTGATGACCCGTTTGTCCCTAAAGGTTCGCTGGTGGCAACTGGGTGACGACGGAGATTTCAGCTTCGTCAACTACCCGCAGTTGGAAAACAAACTGAACGAAATCCGTGACGGTTTCCATCGTTTCGGACAGGAAATCAATATTGGTATGACATGGCGCTCGATCGACGAGGAGACCTTTTCAGAAACGCCTCCGTTGACTTTCCTTTCATACACCGCGAATCCACCTTTGACCGACAACGAATTGAAGGAGTATCTGGCGGACGATCAAAACGAACGTCTGCAACGCTGGGTTATCCTGGAGCCGCTCGACCGCGACACGTATAGTCTGGAAACCCAAACTCGTGATTTGGTCAAGCGAATGCTGGCGGCCAAGATTGGAAAGGCTGACGGCATCTTCGTGCCACGTCCTTTTGACCCGACGCATGGATTGATGGAGCCCGATGGGACTCCTGGTGCCTTGTTGCTGCCCTGGCGCATGACTGCCGACATGTTGGCAGGTGCCAGCTATTTGGGCACGATCAGCCTACCCAACCGCAGTTCGAACTACATGTTTGAACGGGATGGCGAAGCCGTCATGGTCATATGGAATTCCAGTCCAACGCAAGAAACGATATACCTTGGCGAAAAAGTCCAACAAATTGACCTTTGGGGAAACAAGATCGAACCGAAAGTCGTGACCGATCGAGATGGTTTCATTCAGCAGATAGTTCAAGTTGGCACGTTGCCCACCTTCATAACAGGCGTCAATGCTAACATCGCCAAATGGCGGATGTCCTTGGAGTTCAAAACGAAGGAGCTGGAGAGCGTCTTTGGGCAGCGTCAGCGAGTCGCGTACCATTTTAGGAATTCGATTCCAGGCGTCGGTGGTTCCGTCTCTGTGATTACTCCGCCTGCCTGGATCGTTGACGCACCGAAAACACAGTTCGAACTCTCTGCAAACGAACTGCGAGAAGAGCATATGGACGTCCAGCTTGGCACCAACTCCAACATTGGCTCGCGGAGAATAAGGCTCGACTTCAATCTTTCTGCTGACGGCGGTTATCGCTTCAGTGTTTATCGAGAGATCCGGATTGGGTTGGGCGACATTGAACTGGAATTGGAATCGCATCTTGACGAGCATGGAGATCTCGTCGTGGACCAACACCTGACCAACAAGACGGACCGTCTAGTCAGCTTCAATTGCCTGCTGTTTGTGCCAGATCGGCGTCGCGTGAGGCGTCAGGTCTTCAATCTCGGTCGCGGTCGCCAGACGACCCGCTTTCTGATTCCCGATGGCAAAGAACTGATTGGACTCACGTTGGGGCTGCGAGCTGAGGAAATCGGGGGGGCTCGGGTCTTGAATTCTCACATCGTCGCCGAAGAATAACCGCCGCTAGTCGCGTGCCGTGTGCACGGAAAGAAATGCAAGGGAACCGCGAATCAGCGCCAATGCACGCGAATCATGGCTTCTTCATTACCGCCTGTGATCCTCTAGAGTTGCGTGGAGGCGAGTGCTAAATTGGTGACCGACCCTCCTCGACTCCTCAACATTGAACCGCTCGCCCATGCTAGTCCACGACGTTTGCCGATTTCTAGACGAATTCGCTCCACCGCGCTTGGCGGAGGACTGGGACAATGTGGGCCTTCTGGTAGGTGACTCGGAGCGATCTATCAACAAGATCATGACCTGTTTGACAATCACTCCAGACAGTGCCGCGGAAGCCGTGCGCGAGCAAGCAGACCTGATCGTCACACATCACCCGTTGCCGTTCCGTCCACTGAAGCGGTTGACAACCGAGAGTGTTCCGGGCCGCCTGTTACTACAGTTGATCGAAGCGTCGATTGCCATTCACAGCCCCCACACGGCGTTTGACTCTGCCCTGGCGGGGATCAACCAACGTTTGGCGGAAGGGCTCGGATTGCAGGAGATTCAGCCACTTGTACCGCTTTCTGCTGATGAGGATCAACTTGGTGCCGGACGTCACGGCAGGCTCGCCGACGCGCTGTCGCTATCCGCTGTTGCCGAGCGACTGAAACAACAACTGACAATTTCTGGCTTGCATCAGGTTGGCACCGCTGAACAGCTTATAAGCAAGGTCGCCGTTGCCTGTGGTAGTGCCGGCGAATTTCTTGGTGCTGCGCGCCAATGCGGCTGCAGTCTCTTGGTCACTGGGGAAACGAGTTTTCACACTTGCCTGGAAGCGGAAGCGACGGGTGTCGCGCTACTGTTGCCTGGACATTATGCCAGTGAGCGCTTTGCCGTCGAAATACTCGCCGAATTGCTCGGTGCGGAATTCGCTGATCTCGACGTCTGGGCCAGCCGCAGCGAACAAGATCCTCTCCGCTGGGTATAAGACCGCGACGATCGCGGCGCGGTGTCTTGATCATGACGTTGATTCATCCTTCCCGGCGGTCGGGGCCTGCGAAAGTCGGCGGCGATCCGTTACAATTCGCCGTATGCAAACACTCTTATTCGACATCGATGGGACCCTGATCAACACGGGCGGTGCCGGCGGCGCGGCTCTAACAGCTTGCTTCAGTGAGGAATTTGATATCCCGGAGCCGGCCCACGTGGCATTTAGTGGTCGGACCGATAGGGCGATTGCCACGAATCTGTTCGACGAGCACGATATCGATGACTCGGACGAGAACTGGCGATGTTTATGCCACGGTTACGTTACGCGATTGAGTGACGAATTGCCGTTGCGCCAGGGTCGCGTCCTACCAGGTGTGACGGAGTTGTTGGAGAGCGTGTGCCAACTGGATAATGTCGCCGTGGGGCTTCTGACTGGAAACGTTCTTACTGGAGCCAAGATCAAGCTGGACTACTTCGGCCTGTATCCATATTTTTCCTTCGGTGGATATGGTGACGTCAGCCGTAATCGCGATGATGTGGCACGCACGGCGGTCAATGCGGCACGCGCGCATCTGGGCGAGCGCTTTCGTGACGATCAGGTTTGGGTGATCGGCGACACACCGCACGACATTACCTGTGCCCGTGCCGTCAACGCTCGGGTCCTAGCCGTGGCGACTGGGATCCATCCGAGCGATGAATTGGCGGCCGCCTCGCCAGACGAACTGCACGACGACCTCTCGAACACCGATCAGATTCGCCGCCTATTGGTGGGTGCCTGATCGTCGCCGACCCGCTGATGGGCGTGCTTGAATGTTGTGTCCCGTGCCTTAATAATGTGGCAACTGCTGCGGTGTCGATTGTGCCAGTCAGACGTTGCAAGCACGGGCTATGTGGACACGGTACCGCGGATCCGAGCGAGTAGGAAGCGCGCAATGGGCAAGTTGATACGATCGCTCCCCAAGCTCAGCGTCTTACTGGTCTTCTTGCCAGTTGCCATTGTCCTGCAAATCATGGGCATCGAAGGTCTACCACTGTTCCTCGTGTCAGGCTTGGGAATTCTGGGAACGGTCACGATAATTGGCAAGGCAACCGAAGAGGTCGCCGTTTATACAGGGCCGCTCTGGGGCGGTTTGTTGAACGCCACGTTTGGCAATGTGACCGAACTGATCATCGCTATGATTGCGTTGACCAAAGGGCCGTCGATGTACCCGATCGTGCTCGGGTCTATTGTGGGTTCCATTCTGGGAAATCTGTTGTTGGTTTTGGGTGGGGCGATGGTCTATGGGGGCATGAAACACCAGG
>JASLRF010000143.1 GCA_030744095.1 Pirellulaceae bacterium
GATGCGCCGAAAGACAAAGCCGACGATGCAGCTTCAAAAGACACAAGTAAGCCGGCGGACGCTACGTCAGCTACGGCATCATCCACGACGCCGACCACAACCAGCGCTGACCAACAGTTGTCGGCGATGAAGGCGTTGCTGCGAGGCGAGATGTCGGCCTTCGTCTATTGCGCCAACGCCATGGATGTGGTGCAAGCGCTCAGCCTGACGAAACAGTACAAACTCAAAACGATGCTCGTACTGGGACAGGAATGTTACCGAGCAGCGGACCTGATTGCAGCCAGCAAACTGCCGGTCATATTGAGCGATACGTTAGTGTTTTGGAAGACCGACCCGCGCACCGGCGACGATGAGAAGATTGTTCTGCCGAAGATCTACCACGACAAGAAGGTCCCAGTCACGTTCCTGGTCAGCGAGTCCAGCCGCCCGACGCTGGGTAGCCGCTATTTGTGGTACCAGGCGGCGACGGCCGTAAAATACGGCGTGTCCGTTGACGAAGCCCTGAAAGCGATCACCCTTCGGCCTGCTGAGATTCTAGGTGTGGACGAGTTCGTGGGCTCGATCGAACCTGGCAAAGATGCCGATCTGGTAATTCTCAGCGGCGATCCACTAAAACTGAAGACCTGGGTTGAAACAACCATCGTGGGAGGAAAGATTGTTTACGAACGCGAGAAAGACACAAAACTACGCGGGTTGCTTGCCCCAAAGACAGAATGACGCGTAAAGGGGGTCGGGAGTCTTTTTCGGATTACAGCCCGCAAGCTTGTGATAGGACTTCGACCGAAAAAGACTCCCGGCCCCTTTACGCCTTTCAGCAAATAAGTGACGGCAACGAATCGAGAACCAGAAGACAAGCATGAATCGCAATCAAGTTTATCCATGGTCGCGGGCTGGACTTTGCTGTCTCGCGATGCTGATTTGGTGGAGCACGGTGCCACGCGTTGAAGCCGCTCCGGTGGAAGCGTACACGGCCAGGAGGATCTGGACCGGCGGTGATCTGATCGTGTCTCGCGGCGTATTGTTGGTCAGTGACGGCAAGGTGATCAAAGTTGGACGTCGGGCGGACATTCAGATTCCCACCGATGCCCTGATCCACGATCTTGGTGAAGCGGTAATCATTCCCGGATTGGTGATCGCAGAAACGGGACTTGCCACAGGCAGTCGAGATGGGAACGAAACGATTGCCCCCGCGCAGTTGGCAATTGATGGATTCGATTTCTTTGCCGACTTCGACAATCTGTTGGCCGGCGGTGTGACCACGGTGCAGATCTCGCCGGGCAGCAATCGGCTGGTTCCCGGACAAGGCGCGGTTGTCAAGCTGATGGGAAATTCGATTGACCAGCGGACATT
>JASLRF010000144.1 GCA_030744095.1 Pirellulaceae bacterium
ACGCCCGCCATGGTCGACTCGAAGCGCGGCGAGCAGTGATGGTCCGGGTATCCCTGTGAGTTCACGCTGATGCGACAGCCACAGGCCACACATGACGTGAGGGTGTTCAGCAGCGTTCTGTTCATGCTCAGCGCCTCCATGTCGCAGCAATTCATGGATGGCGGCCGATGGCGGGGAGCGGTTACGCGTTCGCTCGCCATGCGTCGCATCATCACGCCGGACAGCATAACCAAGAGCGACCGACCGAGCCGGCACCGCGGATACGTTAACTGTGTGAATGACAGCCGCCGACACCCCAAGGCACACGCCACCTGCCGAACCTGCCAACGCGAATTCGAGTACACCGCCCGACGTGATGGAGAGGGTGGCAAGTTTTGCTCGAATGCCTGCGTGAGTAAGGGCAACGTCAAGCACACTGACGCCAAGACGCACCGCTCGTTTTGGAACGGACGAAACCAATCAGTCGAGACCCGGACCTGCGCTTTCTGCGGTGATGCGTTTGAGATCCCACCCGCGGTAAAGCAGAAGCATTGTTCAAACAAGTGTGCTGCCGAAGCACGTTCGGATAAACGCTGGGGCAAGGTGGCTGACGAGAAGGTGGACCATCGAGAATATGTTTGGCTACTCCGCTGGTTCGTTCGTCGATATATCCCCACAGGGCCGCTCGCTGGCTCGGACGTCTATCAAAGCGCTTGGGTTGGACTTCTTATTGCTTGTGAGACGTACCGCGGTTACGGGACGTTCTCGAGCTTTGTGGTGTCTCGGATGCGACGTCAGGTCTCCGAAGATGGTGGCGGCAGGCAGGCTGTCCGGCAAGCACGCCAAAAGCTGCGGGATGAGGGGGTGCGATTTAAGCAGTTTCGTCCGGCAATGCTGCCAACCGCTGGCGATGAAGATCCCGTCGAGATCGCCATAGCCAATGAATTGGAAGAGCGCGTCACGCAGGTCGTCGGTTCCATGCGGACCGTTGTTCAGGAAGTTGTTCGTTGCCGCGCGTTCAAGGGGATGACGAACGCCGAAACGAGCGACGAACTGAACATATCGCGGAGAGCTGCGTCGATCTCGCTTTCACAGGCACGCGAGAAGCTGTCAGAGATTCGCTGGGCCTGGCCTGAAGATTCCCTGCCGTGCAAGTCGGCTTAACCATGGAAGCGTGCCCAGCCGCCGGCGGTAACTCAATGGCGGCTGGCTTTCAGTATCGGCCATTGTTCTTGTCCTCGGTGCTGGTTGGGCTGTGAAAACCAACAGCGTCATCGGCAGTGGCCGCGGCGGCAAGATGGGGCGGGCGCGGTTAGAAGTAACTGCGGTTTGAAGGGGCAGAATTCCAACCTTTGGCGAGACTCAGCGGGGGTAGCCTACCCTTTTGGCTTTAGTTCCAGCGTTTCCATCGGTTAGACGGTTTGGGCGTTGACGCTTTAAAACAGGCAATCAAAGTGATTTTCGGCTGTCTCCCCCCGCATGCAATAGATGTGTGGAAGTTTGCTTGGAGTTGTGCTCATTTAGATCTCCCTCAAAGCTACTTGTTCTCGATGATCGTAATGTGATTGTCAAGAAGAATCCACTGAGAATGTGAGAAACGGCGGACATCCAGGTCGGCGTCGTCACGGTTGTTTCTGTCCCGTGGACCATCACGTTCACCCCACCTGGCCCTTTTGCCAAATCGTGCGACTTGCCATCCGCACGCAGCATTGTATCGTCGCGATCATGCTCGCCCTGGTGTGGTCTGCGCGGTGGTGCCACGACAAGATTTGGATTGGTCTGGTCGTCGCCAATTACTTGGCGCGGTAGAGTGATTCGCAGCAAGTGGAGAGACTAATGCACCTTGATATTCTTGTCATTGCGCCCCATCCCGATGATGCCGAATTGGGCATGGGCGGAGCCATCTTGAAACTCAAGTCCGAAGGCCATCGCGTCGGTGTCTTGGATCTGACCAACGGTGAACCCACACCACACGGCAGCCCAGAGATTCGGGCTCGCGAGACGGCCGCGGCTACCCGAATTCTCGACCTTGACTGGCGCGAGAATCTCGGTCTGCCCAACCGTTCGCTCGAAGCGACGCTGGCGGCCAGGCAGCAGTTGGCGAGTGTCATTCGGCGGGTCAAGCCGCGCTGGCTGTTTGCGCCGTATTGGGTCGACGCGCATCCCGATCATGTGGCCGCGACGCAGTTGGTCGAAGCAGCCCGTTTTTGGGCGAAGTTATCAAAGACGGAGATGGCCGGCGATCCGCACCACCCTCAGCGCATTTACAATTACTATGCGATCCATCTCAAGTACGCCCCGCAACCCGCGTTTGTCTTGGACATCACCGATCACTGGGAGCAGAAGCTGGCGGCGATCCAGTGCTACCGCAGCCAGTTCATCGAAGGTCGTTCGCAAGACACTCCGACCATGATCGACCGATTTCGGGACGAGGCCGCCTATTGGGGCCGAATGATCGGCACCGCCTTTGGTGAGCCGTTTGCATCGCGTGAACCGATTGGACTCAAGAGCATGGCCACGTTGTTTTAGGATTGCGCGACGATCAGCCAGCGGATACGCGCAGCAGCCGGTTCTTTTCAAAGGGAAAAGTGTTTGAGGTGGCCTTCCGCTCAGTCTGTCAATTGGTATGGATCGCCGAGACGTTTCATTTCATCGTGAAGAAGTGTTTCGAGCTCCTTGCGTTTGGCCGCATGTTCTGGAATCTCTGCGAGATCGACCTGGTTTGCTTTCGGTGAACTCTTCAGCAACTTCTGCAGATCGGGGGCGTGGTGTTGCACGAGAAACTCGTGCGGATTTTCACGAAGATTGAAGAGTTGCGTTTCGCGAACTTGGCCATCGAGCACGGCGTATTCGATCAGCTTCCAACCATCCTTCTTGACGGACCGCATACCGGGTTTCGTGCCGCCACAGTAGACGCCATAGAGCGTGTCGCGAACACTGTCGGATTTGCCCTCGAGCACCGATCGGAAACTCACGCCATCGACGACATCAGGAACGTTGATCCCCGCGAGGTCACAAAGTGTCGGGAGCATATCCATCAAATAAATGTAGCCGGACGCCTCACTTCCCGCTTTGATTCCAGGGCCTCTCGCGATGAACGGCACGCGCCAGGTGTGCTCATACAGATTCTGTTTGCCCGTAAGCCCATGGCGACCAACGGCGATCCCGTGGTCGGACGTGAAGAAGATGTAGGTATTGTCGAGTTCGCCGATCGCTTCCAGCTTGGCGAGCACCCGGCCAACCTGGCGATCGATATTCTCAATGCAGGCATACTCGCGGCCCAGTTCATTCCGAATTGTCGCTTCGTCTCGCTTTTTCATCACACCCTGGACTTTTTCCTCGTCGCGCAAGCCTGGGTGGCCGTGGTGGAATGGATGCGCTGGCAGGTAGTTGATCTGCAACGGTGGGGCCTGAGGATTGGGAGTCGTTGGGATGTTCCGGTTAACCGCCCCGTATTTGGCTGCCAGTTCCGGAGTAGCATCGCGCGGATCATGGGGATGCGAAAAACCAAAATAGATCAGAAACGGATCCGTGTCGTTGGAGGCTTCGCGCTGTGCGAGGTAATCCATGACCTGATCGCCATGCCATTGGCTGCCTCCGTCAGCTGTTCCTCCACGTTTCGACGCAACTTTGCTCACGCCGAACAGGTTGTTGGCCTCATTGAAACTGTTGCCCTTCTTGCAAGTGCGAAACGTGTCGAAGCCAGCGCGGTTGAAAACCGCGGGCATACTCTGCTGAGCGGCTTGGTTTCTTAACGATTTGGGGAACTTCAGGCCCGGCCCTCTGGCACCAGGGATATTCCAC
>JASLRF010000145.1 GCA_030744095.1 Pirellulaceae bacterium
TCGCTCGTTCGATATAAAGTTCTTCCAACAAGCCATCTTCAATGATCGCAATCCGACATTCTTCGGGTTGCGAGACATTGATTAGCATTTCTTTTTTCATACGATTTGTTTCTCAATTTGTGGGTGTTCGTTGGTTTTGCGCCGGGGACCGGTTTGTCCTCTTCGCTCGCCATCAACATAGGACGAGTTCCGGCACAACCTTTCGTAGCTCTTCGCGCAGGTACGTATCAATCTCCCGGGCGCTCTCCATTGCCAGCGCTCGTTGAGCAACTTCGAGACATTGAGGAACAGACACGCTGCGACATATTTTCTTGATCTCAGGAATGACGGCGGGCGGGACACTCAAGGTCCGCAGGCCTAACCCTAGGAGCAACATCGTGTACGATGCCTCGCCGCTCATTTGGCCGCAGACGCTGGCCGGAATTCCGGATTCGCGTGCCGCGCCAAGCGACATTTCTATCAGCCGTAACACAGCTGGGTCGCTGGCTTGGTAGCGATCGGCAACTTCGTTGTTGCTCCGATCGACGGCCAGCGCGTACTGAATCAGATCGTTGGTGCCGATGCTAATGAAGTCGACCTCGGGAAGAAACTTGTCCAGCAAGACCACGGTCGCCGGCACTTCTACCATCATGCCGACTTGAATCTCGCGATCAAATTTGACGCCCGCTTCTTCCAAGTCTTCCATGGTGTCGGCCACCACCATCTTGGCTTGACGCAGTTCCTGCAACGAGGTAATCAATGGGAACATAATGCGGGCTGATCCCAGCACACTAGCACGCAAGATCGCCCGCAACTGTGTTCGGAATTGGGGCAGATTTCTCAGCGAGAGACGAATGCTGCGTAATCCCAGAAACGGATTTCGCTCTTCTTCGTGCGAGGGCAGCTGGCCCAACTTGTCTGCGCCCAAATCCAGCGTACGAAAAACCACGGGGCAGTCCCCCATGGCGGACAACACTTGACAATAGGCATCGTAATGTTCCTCCTCTGTTGGTTCGGTATTGACCGCCAGATAGAGGAACTCGGTTCGATACAGCCCCACACCGTCGGCACCTCGATCAATGCAGGCCTGTACCTCACGGGGGAATTCGATGTTGGCCATCAAGGACACGCGTGTTCCATCGAGCGTTTCGGCTGGCAGTTCGCGGAGTCCCTGCAAACGGACTGCCAGCGACCGATGCTCCTCGACCTCGTGGTGAAAGCGGGCAATCGTCTCTTCGTCCGGCTGCAGAATGACACGGCCCTGGTCGCCATCGACGATTGCCATTTCGCCGCCCGAGACATCCGTCAAAAACGTCCCAGTGCCAACCACGGCCGGGATTTCGAGGCCTTTCGCCACAATCGCCGTATGACCGCTGGCACCGCCGATTTCGGTGACAAAGCCGATGACGAACTTGGGGTCGAGCATCGCCGTTTCCGACGGCGTCAGATTGTGCGCCAACACCACGACGGGCGACGTGATGTGGGACAACTCTTCTCGACGTTCCCCCAACAGGCATCGTAGCAGACGCCGTTCCAGGTCGAAGATATCGTTCGCGCGTTCCGCCAAATAATCGTCCCGTAACTCCTGGAAGATCTTGGCGTAACGTCGAAACACGCGGCTGACAGCGTATTCGGGCGAGTAGTGTTTTTCGCGGATCAACTCGACCAACTCGTTGTTCATCCGCCGATCAAGCAGCATTTGCAGATGTGCGGCAAAGATGGCGCCGTATTCGTCACCCAGCTTCTCAGCAATGGCGGCGCGGTCGCGATCGATCTCGCCAGCAACCGAGTCAATCGCCTTGGTAAGCCGCTCGGCTTCGTCCTCGACGACATCGCGCATCACGAAGCGTCGAGGGATACGAAATCCTTCGTTATCGATAACCAGCGCTTCGCCGATGGCAACACCCGGCGAAACCGCGATTCCCTGCAATGTCTGCATCGCTTATGCAGACGAGCCGGCTCCGGATCCGGGATCAACATTCTTCCGCAACACGCTGCGATCTACCGAACACGTTTTGTTCACAGTCAGCCCGTCCGTCCTTTGGTGGTTCTACCGGCGGAAAACCATCATCGTGATGGTCGTTGTGTCCCGTCGGTTTGTGATGTTTCTTTGTCGTCGCTTGAGGCGGTATCGCCAAAACCTTCAAGAAACAAATGCTCCAACGCGTCCAACGCATCTTTTGCGTCTTCGCCCCGCGCTTCGATGATTAGCACAGTACCTTGTTCCGCCGCCAACGTGAGGATTGACAAGATGCTCTTGCCGTCGACCCGTTCGTGATCGCGGATGACGTCGATTTCCGCCTGGAATTGTTTCGCTAAACTGACAAGCGCATGCGCTGGGCGAGCGTGCAATCCTTGCGGATTGGAAACCATGACCTGACGCGTTGACACTTTGTCGTTCATTTGTAACTGTTTTACTGTTCAATTGACCAGGATTTTCATTCGTCCCTAAGACAAACAGTCGCCATGCGCTGCCGGGAGACAGGCATGGTCTCGCGAGGGCGATCTACGAGACGAACTGGTTATTGTCCGCTTCTTCCAACAGCTGTTGGATGTCTTGCTGGGTTTTTGCTTGCTTGAGAAATCAACAAAATGTGTCATCGCGAAGCTGGCGAGAAATGTTCTCCAGGGCACGTAAGTGGTCGCCCGGACGGTCAGGAGGAGAGACGAGCAGGAAGAACAACTGAACCTTTTCGCCATCCAAGCTTGCGAAGTCGACGCCCTCGCTGCTCACACCAACGGTCCCTACCAGTTCTTCCACGCTGGGATGTTTGGTATGGGGCACCGCCACACCGCGGCCAATCCCGGTACTACCGAGCTCTTCACGTTTCATGATCGCTTGAACAATACTGTCTTTTTCATCGCCGCTGATAGCCCCTGAACTGACCAGTGAGTCCACCAATTCGGCAATCACCCCCTCTTTGTCATACGCGGTTAGTTCCGCTCGAATTGCTTTCTCATTGACAAAGTCTGAAAACTTCATGCTCGCATCCTCTTTTTCTGTGTTCGTCAGTAGGTGTCTGCCGGTGGACGCGGCCATCAAAGGAGCATCGTCGAATTCACGCGGAATCCGATTCTCCCTCAAGTGGTGGCAACATCTGTTTTCTGCCCGGC
>JASLRF010000146.1 GCA_030744095.1 Pirellulaceae bacterium
TGAGAGCGGCCGAGCAGGAAGCTGACGTAATCGTGTGGGATGGCGGAAACAATGACTACTCCTTCATTCGTCCGGATCTCTCGATTGTCGTTGTCGATGCGCTGCGGGCCGGACACGAAACCGAGTATTACCCTGGCGAGACTAATCTTCGCGCGGCCGACGTTTTGGTGATCAACAAGGTTGGACAGGCTAAGCCAGAAACCGTCACAGCCATCCACCTCCGGATTGAACTGGCAAACCCGACAGCGGTCGTCATTACATCAGATCTGGGAATCACCGTCGACGCACCGGAACTCATTGCCGGACGGCGGGTCTTGGTGGTCGAAGATGGTCCAACGCTGACACACGGCGGCATGGGATACGGTGCCGGTTTCCTGGCAGCTCAGCAATACGAGGCAGAAGAGATCATCGATCCCAGACCCGCAGCAGTTGGAAGCATTGCGAAAATGTTCAAGAAGTATCCGCACATCAAAGCAGTGCTACCCGCCCTTGGTTACTCCAAACACCAATGTGCGGAACTCGAAACAACTATCGCAAATGCCGCTCCGGACGTGATCATCGACGCAAGTCCAGCTCGATTAGATCGAGTTATTGAAACAACCATTCCGATCGCTCGTGTTCGATATCGCTTTCGACAGCTTTCTGGCGAGCCGATCATGGACGTGGTCGACCAAACGTTGCAGGGTGCGTAAAAGCTGAACTACCACAAAGACCTTTGGATGGAACGCGAGATCAAATCTGTCGCCAACATCACGCATCACGACATCCGTGATTTCTCACCGCTGGCCGCCAGCATCCCGATTCAGCCAACCGTGGAGACGTACCGGTTAGATGAGGCAAATCGCGCCTTGTGGGAATTGAAATGCGGACAGATCAAGGGCGCGAAAGTGTTGCTGATCAGTGTTCATTCTGCAACGTAAAGTGCAACCAGCCTACTTGGGGCCCATCTGGCGGAAGGGCCAATCGGGCGATCCTGGTGGATCTGCCGCAACGGGTGACTTACCCAACGCAAAGTCAGCTGGGTGCAGATTCCGGTTTCGCCAAAAACCTTTATCTCGAATGAACCCGTAAAAGCTCGGGTAGAACGGATCGACGAAATCGACGTTGGCCGCCACGGGCACTTCCAATCCGCTCAACTGATACGCGGCATTGACGACCAGCCGGCGTGCATCGGCACTCATGAAGTCGACGCCCGCTCCCATGGTCGTGCAAAACGCTTGGCCCTTCGCGCCGCCGGGCGACGTGTATTGGCGCATCCAGGCTAATGCCATCATCGGTTCGTTCTTTTCGCCTTTGACAGGCTTCGAGTCCGGTACCAGTGTTTCCGTGACGGCACCACGCAGCAAGATTGTTGCATCGTCGGTCAGGTTCTTCACAGTGTAGACGTCGGAGGGCGCGAAAACGTCTTCGACGCCGCGCAGGACAGGGTGATCTGCGTTGGCGGTTTCAATCACGCCCCGGCATCCCTGTCGTTTGTGCCCGCCGTGATGTGCGACCCACTTTTCGCCCAGGATTTGGAGGCCGAAGAAACTCCATTTACCTCGGAAGCCATGCGTCGCGGTGCGCAAGCCGATAACCGGTTTGCCCGCTTCCAGATAGGCGTCGAACGATTTCATCTGTTCGTCCGACGGCGTGCGAAAACGCGTCGCCACGATCATCAAGTCCGCGTCATCCAACGCTTCCAGGCCAGGCAGGTTCTTTTGATTGTGCGGATCGATAAATCCGTCTTTCGGATCGATCGAAAAGAGCACGGTGCAGGTGAAGCCGTGCCGTTGGCTGAGGATTTTCCCCAGCATTGGCAGAGCTTCTTCGGAACGGTATTCCTCGTCACCGCTGACGAGGACAACCTTCTTGCCTTTCCCTGGCCCAGCCGCGCCTTCGTAAACCAAAACTTCGGCGGCCGCCAGGGACGCCATCCCGCAAACAACTGTGAGGGTCAGCAGGGTGCGATGCAGTGTTGTTTTCATGTTGGATTCCATTGGAGTGGTTATAGGTCTGGCGCGACATCACGTATGCAGCAATGCACTATGTGCCACTGTCACTCAGCAGGTTATTATCGACCGAGCATATGGCGAAGCAACAATTGAGCTCACTTAGCAGTGTTCGATCTTCTATTGACGTCTTTCGCTCCGCGAAAGCACGTTCCATTCGCGGAGCGAAAGGCGACTATCGGACAGTAATTCCTCGAACGTTTCTTAGTGTTGATGTGCCTCGAAAAGTTTATTCTTTTGGTCACCACGAGCAAACACGTAGGCGATCAAATCCAGGATTTCTTCACGGGAGAGTTTGTTCACCAGCCCTTGCGGCATGAGTGACGTTTTCGCCTTCACTCGTTCCTCGATCTGCGACTTCTTAATCACGGTTGGCTCACCTTTGGCGACGGGATCGATGACGACTTTGACGACGTCATCGGTCTCTTCTACGACCATGCCAGTGATCACCTTGCCGGTGTCCAGAAGGAACGTAAATGACAGGAACTTTTCGTCGATCTCTTTGGAGGGCTCGACGATCGAGGTCAGGATGTGCTCGGTCGTCTGTTTCTTGTCTTCCAGTCTTGCCAAGTCTGGGCCGAAGACCTGGCCCTCGTTATTCAGTTTATGGCAGGCCACGCAGGCGGAGACCTTGAATAACTGTTTTCCGACTTCGAAGGACCGACCCATCGGCAGCGGCTTGATATCGGAGATCAGATCGGCGAGTTTCCATTCACGACCACGGGCATTGTACTGCAGTAGTTCGTCACGTAGCGGTAACGGGTTGGCCGCCAGGTACGCGGCCGGATCTGCCTGGTATTGCGGCAAGTCGGCGACCACGTAAAGGGCGCCATACATCCGCCGCCAATGACCCGGATAGGTGCAGACGTAGGGATAAATCCCTGGTGCAGTTGGTGCCACAAAGCTGAGCGCCTGGTTCTCGCCGGTTTGCAAAAGGCGGCTGGCCAGCATGATCTTGTCGGACTTGGGAATGTAGTGCCGGGCCATCGCGTCGGCATCCCGTGCCGTTGCTTCAGCCAACATACCGACCTCTTCCAACGATCCAGGTTGGATGATGGCAAAGTTGTGCGGCATGTTGTCGGTATTCGAGAAGCGGAACTCGACGGGCCTTCCAGCCTGCACTGCAATGGTCTCTTTGTCATAAATCATCCGATGCGGCACGGTGCCGATCGCGATTACGCGGATGTCCAAATTCTTGAGACGACCATCAAGTCGCTTGGCGATGTCAGCCGGCAAACGTGGCGCGAGCGACTTGGCCAAAGCGACTGCCTCCAGTGCATCGCTTCCAGTGCGGAACTCCGCAGGGATTTCACTGAGGTAACCGATCAGGTTGTCGACCAGTGGACGAACATCCGGGGCCGGCCATGTGTCGACGGGCACGCTGCCTAGCGCGCGAATCGCAGCGGGACGATGGAGACCCGCCTTGACCAGCGAGCACAGGTCGTGCACCTTCTCTCGGTCGTGTCCCGGAATTGATGCCAACGAACCAATGGCGATATCATGCAACGTTTCGCCACCGCTGAGGGCCAGCCGGTTGGCCGGGATTTTTTGCTGTTTGAAACCGGGACCAGACCACGATACGTTCAGCCCGTCGCCGCCGCCATTGTCGAAGTATGTGACGATCAAGGGATGCGCGCCCGCGGGCAAGTCGATCGAGCCCGATTTCTTCAACATGCCATGCAGACCATCGTTGTTGACGACCAGCTTGTCACCGATATACAAACGCGAGCCGTCGTCGGAGTTCGTGGTGAAGGTGTATTTGCCCGATCTGGGAATCTGAATGTTCCCAGTGAAGCGTAGTGCGAAGCGGTCCGACTGCTTACGCTGCGGCACGTTCATTACGATTTCAGGCACGATACCACTGGCTTTCGGTTTCATCTTGGCCAGCGTTTCAATCGCAACATTGCTGGCGCTCGGAAAGAAGTAGTCGACCAGGATTCCAGGCTGCTGGAACGAAGAGCCGCCAGGTTCGGCTTTAAGATGTGATGGCATCTCGAAGGTCAACGGTCGCACTTTAGCATACAGGCCACTCCGCAGTTCTGGGTTGGCAACAGCGGGAACGCCACCCAGAAAATCGCGTAAACGGTCTTTGGTTTTTATCGCGGCGAGAAAGGCGTCATCGCCCGAGCCATTTGCTGTGATCCAAGCCGCGTAAGCCGCTTCGCGAACATCCGTGGACTTAGCGCCAAGTGCCAAACGTTCGATCCGATCGCCCAGCGAGCTCAATTCCGTAGCCGGTGCTTCGGCTAGCAGTTTTGCCAGACCGGCAATGGCGGTTTGACCACGCGCATCTCCTTCTTCGATCAGATTCAACAGCAGGTCAACTCTGTTTTCCTTGCGAATTTTGGCCAGTCCCGTGAGTGACTCCCGCAAGTGGCGGACGCGGACGTTATCGCGAGAAAGAATGGCCTGATAGACGGCTTCAGTCCTATCCAGTTTGAGTAAGTCGGCGACGCTGGCGCTGAGCAAAATGTAGGCCTGCGCGGCGTCTGAGATTGTACTCCCGGCTGCGATCGCATCTTTGGCAATTTTATCGACATTTAAATTGCCGCGAGCATATTTGATGACTACATCAAGTTCGGCATCGGTGGGTCGTGTCGCAGCTTCAAAAATGATCTCAGCCGCCGGAAGTCCGTCGAATGAGACGGCCGCTTTCACAGCCTCGGCACGGACTAACGCCGACTCGTCACGCGCAGCCGCCTTCAGTGTCGGATGCCATTCCTTGATCTTTGTCCCCCAGTGGCCGAGTGTTCGGATCGCGGCGGCGCGGACTCGAGGTTCTTCTGCCTGAAAAACCACTTTCAGCAATGGCAGCGTGGGGATGCGATGCTCTTCAAACACCCACAGGCATTCGAGCAGAGCCTGTGCTTCGTTGCGCCCTTTGGTCGCGTTGCTAGGACTGAGTTCTGATGCGAATTCGGCGACCTGCTGTACGATGTCGTCGGTGTCTCGTCCGCTTAGTTCCAGTCGAGCTCGGTAGCGCACGCTATTGGCGGGCGAAAAGAAATTCTCGCAGACCTCTGCGATCGGCTTGCCCTTCATCTTGGCCGGCTTCATCAGAGGGCTGCCTTTGTGTGTTACTCGGTAGATCCGACCGTGTTCGTGATCACGGTTTGGGTCACGGATGTTGTGCTGCATGTGGCCGATCAGGACATTGCACCAGTCGGAAACGTACAGCGCGCCATCACCACCGATTTCCAGATCGGTCGGGCGGAAGTTCTGATCGGTCGAGACAATAATGGGTTCGATCTCGACTGCGGTAATATCCGCGCCGTTGTATTTGACTTCGTGTTGCAGCACGCCCAGAAATCCGATTGTGTTGCAGATCAGGAAATTGCCGTTGTTCTTCTCCGGAAAGTGCGGGCTGGACAGAATGCCAGTCGCAGCAACGGGGCGTACGCGTTTTTCAAACCACTTCTTGTTGCCGACTCCCTTGCCGATGTTCACGTAGCTGCCTGTCCCACCCGTTCCATCATTGGCGAACTGATATCCCCACTGGTCGAAGACATCGCCGTGTGGATTCGGTCCGATGGGAAACACAAAACTCATTTCAAACGTTCGCGGATCAAACCGATGAACGCCGGAGGCGGTGGAACGATACGTTTTGGTTGGCGTCTCCATGCTGGCAATGTTGAAGATGCCGCGCGACCAGTACATGCCGCCGTCCGGTCCGATCACGACGCCATTGGCGGTGTGGTGCGAATCGGCGCTCGAAACGCCCTGCAGCATACGGATCTTCACGTCCGCCTTGTCGTCGCCATCAGTGTCTTTCAGGAACCAGATCTCCGGCGGCGCGGCGACCAGCATTCCGCCGCCCCAAAACTCGAAGCCGGTAATGCTGTTCAGCTTGTCGGCAAAGATCGTGCACTTGTCCGCTACGCCATCGCCGTTGTCGTCGGGCAGGCAGACAATGCGGTCCGTTCTCGGTTGGGTTGGATTCCAATGTGGGTACGACGGCCAAACCGAAGCGAATAGGCGACCATCGGTATCGACGGCCATTTGCACTGGGTTGACGACTTCGGGGAACATCTCTTCGGAAGCAAACAGGTTGACTTCCAATCCCTCGGCGACCTTCATCTTGCTAATGGCTTCCAGGCCGCCAAAGTAGGGATGCTTTTCGTCCTTCAGCTTTCCTGGCTTGTTCGTCTTTACCTCCAGCAATTCCGGAAGATTGTCATCCTTCACAATCAGGTCGCGACCGTCAGCAACGGCCCACACGCGTCTGTCTCGATTGGCCGTCATCACGTCGAAGACTTCCATTTCGCGACGCATCACATCCGCGTTGGACATTCCAAACCAGTTGAGCTTGGAACGACCACCGTAGACGTTGTAGCCATCAACAACACGGTAACGGCTGAACCAGTGCAAGTTTTTCTCGAGCACAGCTTCGCGCAGGCGTTGCAATTCTGACTCGCCCTTGCCGATGTCGCTCGCGTCTTTGTCAAAGAGCGACTTCGTGATGACCTGCGCCAGCGCGCGGTTACCACCTTCCAGCAGATGAACGCCGTTCATCGTCAGCGGACGATCGGCCCTAGAATAGAGTTCGAGAGTTGGAGTGAACAAGTCAACAAACGGGACCTTCTTCGCTGCGCAGACTTCGCGCATCGCCTGAGTGTATTTGACCAGATTCGCGTTGTTGGCGGAGCCATCGGGCAGCGTATGAAGGTGAAGGTCTTCGTGCGCGATGGGCGAAAAGAACACCAGGCGAGGTGCCGATTTTCCATTGTATTTCTGAGCCAGCATCCCGTCGATCGTCTCGGCCAGATCGCCGCGAAAGCGAGCTAGTCCTTCTGCACCACGAAAGGCTTCGTTGTAGCCAAAGAAGCAAAACACAACATCAGATTCGACCTTGGTCATCCATTGATCCGGACTGCCAAAATTGGCCGATCGGTTTCGTGTCTTGAGTTCGTCGCCGGGAAATCCGAGATCGCGGAAGGTCAAGTTGAGTTCCGGGTGAAGTGCCTGAATGTACGTCTCCAACCAGCCATGATGCTGCATCCGATCGGCCAACGTGTTGCCGACATACGTGATGTGGTCACCTGATTGCAATTGCACCGAGGGTTCCGCGGCGGCCACCAGGCCAGGTGCAGGGATAATCAAGGCCAGCGCCACGGCGAACCGTCGAAGTTGTCGCATCATCGTAATTGCTCTTTCCAATTTTCTATCCATATCTTCTTGAAGCGTCTGAGACTTAACACGTCTGGGTTTGAAAGCGCCGGAAAAGTGAATCTGCAGGGAGGGGCATTAGGACGGGCGCATCAATAATAGTCGCTGTTCGCTCGGCGAACTTGGCGTTATGTTCGCGGAGCGAACAACGACTATTACGATAGTTGTTGAACGGGCGGTCCTTAGGTGTGTACCCCACAGGTTTGGGTGCTGAAGGATCCAGACAGAGCAACTGGGATCCCCGAGTGCTTTGGCAAGACTCTGTTTTAGTCGAGATTGCGGCCGTTCACAAATCAGGGGGTGTGCCTGACAGCCGAGGCGCAGTTGGCAATTCTACGTCAGAATGGGATCAACTGCGACTGAACTCCCCAATCGACCTACTTGATGCGTCCAGTGGATTGCCGGTATAAGCACGGCGACTGTCCGGCAGGATTGGATTTCTCGAGGACCTCAAGGTGGATGAAAACGGCCCAGTGTCAAACATCAAAGTGTCCAGAACAACTTGGACTCAGTCGTTGCGGCGAAGATTATTGGCATGGTTTCGTGGAAATGCCCGCAATCTGCCGTGGCGCGAGGTGGTCGACCCGTACCGCGTCTGGGTCAGCGAAATCATGTTGCAGCAAACCCAGGTCACCACCGTCATTCCCTACTATCAGCGATTTCTGGCGATGTTTCCCACAGTGGCCGCATTGGCCAGCAGCGGCGAGGCCGAAGTGCTCCGCATGTGGGAAGGTCTGGGTTACTACCGTCGAGCCCGCCAAATGCATGCCGCTGCCCAAATGATTGTGGATCAGCATCAAGGCGAGTTTCCTCGCAATATCGCAGCGGTGCGGGCATTGCCGGGGATCGGCCGGTACACAGCCGGCGCGATCCTTTCGATCGCCTTCGATCAGCGACAGCCGATTGTGGAGGCCAACACGGTACGACTGTACAGTCGGCTGCTGGCATACAAACAGGATCCCGCGACGAGCCAGGGGCAAACCGTGCTATGGGAGTTTGCTGAGTCTCTGTTGCCGCGAAAGCACGTGGGCATGTTCAATCAAGCACTGATGGAACTTGGCAGCGAGATTTGCACACCGCGACAACCGGCCTGCGACAAATGCCCCTTGGCCACGTTGTGTCCAACGCAAGCCCAGGGCCTGCAGTTGCTGATTCCGGCGATGAAGAAAAAACCGGCTGTTGAAGCGCTGCGTCAGGCGTGTGTCGTTGTGTGGCACAACGACTCTGTGCTCTTGCGGCGATGTGGTGACCGAGAGCGGTGGGCTGGTATGTGGGACTTTCCGCGATTCGACCTTCTTGCACAGCGTGGCGCGGCTCTGCGCACAGAACTAAGCGAAAAGGTGGCCGATATGACGGGGATCCGTATTCGACCTGGCGCACGATTGACGAGCATCGACCATTGCGTCACGCGGTATCGCATTCATCTGGCATGCTACGAAGCCGCCCATGAAGTAGGGGTGATCCGTGGAGACCGTTTGGCGTGGGTCCAACTCGAACAATTACAGGAATATCCACTGAATGTAACGGCGCGCAAGATCTGTGAAGTACTTAGTGATGCTTAGTTGAAGCGAATCTCGTGTCAGGCCCAGGTCACACGCGTTCCCCCAAGTCCAAGTTTTCGACATGTTCAACAAATATCCATTATTGAGGCCTACTCTAGGCCGCGCCAAAGTTGGCATTTCCTGGTGAACTGAGCTA
>JASLRF010000147.1 GCA_030744095.1 Pirellulaceae bacterium
GTCGGAATAGAAAAGCGTAAACAAAACCCGAACGATCGCCCAGCTCAAGCAATACTAACTTTGGCGCAGCCTAGGGTAGCCCCCAAACACAGTTTCTTGTCTCTCTCTGTCTGCGTGAACGAGCGCACAGGAGGATTACGATGCGTAGCTTTTTCAATACCAACGTAAACGTCGTCACCAGCGATCGCACTGATCGGATGAACGTCACGGGTATGCAGCTACAAAGCGTCCTCCTAGGTCGTTTGCGCCTCTATTTGCGCGCCATCTCTTCGTCGTTACGGCATGAACATTGCCGGCGATCAAAACATGGCATTGGTTCCCATGCTGCCGCGATTACGGCCGCCATGGGACGCGCGCTTTGGTGTCCATGGCAACCGAGGTTGCTGGCTTTTGCATGCACAACGTGAGCTGATTCCTAACGGGTAATCAGTTTTCCATGTGAAAGCGCGATGGACGCCTCGGCTTGAGCGGCTGACGGCTTCATGCTTTCCGCGTTTGGCTCAAAGACCGATTGGTTTCCACCCAGGTTGCCCTGTGTTCGAAACAATTTCGCCAGAGAGAATTACATATCATGGCTACTTTTTCCAACGAATTCGACCAGACTCAGATCATCGAGTTGGTCGTTGCGGCACAGCGAGGTGAGAAGGAAGCATTCGGCCGTTTGTTCGAACGGTTCGAGCGAACTGTCTTTGCAATCGCCATGCGCCGATTGGGTGACTTCAACGAAGCTCAGGAACTGACGCAGGACGTTTTCATCCAAGTGATGCAAAAGCTGAGTCAGTTGCGCGAGCCTGTTTGCTTTGGCGGCTGGTTGCGTTCGATCACACATCGAATGGCGATCAACCGGATGGTGCGACGTCGACCAGATCGTCCCACCGAGCCGGAGTCGCTGGAAGCGAACTGCGTTGAATCGGTGACGCCATTGTCGGTCGTTTTGCAGAGCGAGCGGAAGTCGCAGGTCCGCGCTGGCCTGGGTCGGCTCCGTCCGATGGACCGGGAGACCTTGGAGGCGTTCTACGTCCGAGGCCAATCGCTGCTGCAGATGAGTGACGAGTTTGACGCGCCATTGGGCACGATCAAACGGCGTTTGCACGTTGCGCGTCGTCGCCTGGCCAAAGAGGTCGAGCCGATGGCCGTGTGACTTGCCGACAGGTTGCAAAGCCTCGGCTAGTGCGGGTTGCACCGACGAGTAGCGGCGGCGGCGTTCTGTCTCACGAGTCCAATCGGCGAGAAGCCGCTACTGTGAATCGGCACGCGCTCCAGAGGCTGACAGCTGCCCATAGCACTCCCCTCGCCGCCTCTTGCGGAGAGGGGAGTATTTTTTTGTCAACTGAAACCGATCCTCCCGTCGCCAACTGCGTGCCGCATATCTCCTCTAGCAAGCCGCCTGCAAGTGACCTCCATCCCTGTTCGACGGGCGACGCCAAAGTCACTTTGTTAATCCAGCTTCATCCGCCAAACGGCTACTGCCAATGCCAGCCACCCGACAATCATGCCAAGTCCGCCGAGTGGCACGACGGCGCCCAAGATCTTGACGCCGGACAACACCAGCGCATAGAGACACCCGCTGAAAACCAGTGTTCCCAATGTGAATGCGGCACCAGCCACGACGAGGCTCTTGGTCGGCTTGTGAACCGCCAAAATGCCGGTGGCCAGTAAGGCCAGTGCATGGTACATCTGGTAACGAACCGCGACTTTCCAGATTGTCAGTTGCTGTATCTGCTCGTCAGCCGCGAGCCCCCAATCCTTGACGGCACTTTCCAGGCCGTGCGCGCCAAACGCGCCGAATATCACACCTAGGGCACCCATCAGCGCAGCCACTAACAAGATCCGTCGTGCCACTTTGCGACTCGTTTGGTTAACAGGTTGATGCGATGCACGGCTTCCAATTGCCGATCCAACGTTGGCTCGCCTATTCGATTCCTAACAGCTCGACTTCGAAGATCAACGTCGCGTGCGGGCCGATGTCCGCGCCTGCGCCACGCTCGGCGTAGGCTAGATCGGACGGCACGAACAACCGCCATTTGTCTCCGACTTGCATCAGTTGAAGCGCCTCGGTCCAGCCGGCGATCACACCAGTGACGCCAAAAGAGATGGGTTCTTTTCGCTCGACAGAACTATCAAACACGGTGCCATCAAGCAGTGTTCCATGGTAGTGGGTTTTCACACGATCCGCCTTCGTCGGCCGCTTGCCGTTGCCCTTCTTGAGGACCTGATATTGCAGTCCACTCGCCAACGTGATGACACCATCCTTCTTCCCGTTCTTGGCCAGAAACGCTTTACCGTCCGCCTTGTTCTTCTCGCCTTGCACCTTTTTTCGTGCTACCACTTTGGCCTGCATTTCCTGCTGAAACGATCCGATCGCTTCGCGAATCTGCGTGGCATTCAGTTTGGCTTCCTTACCTTCGAGACTGGCGCGGAGACCGGCAGCCAATGTCGTGATATCGACTTCAAGTCCGTCGGCCTTCAAGCTCTTGCCGATGCTGAGACCGATCGCATAGCTGGCTTTGAGCCGAGTGGTGGTCAGATCAAGTTCGGCCTTTTCGGCAGGAGCTTGCGCCATCACGAGATTGGCGGAAGCAAGAAATAGTCCAAACGCAAAAATGCGAATCATGAGAAGGCCTTTCCGGGCAAAATGGGAAATGTGGTGGGTCACCGCCGGAGCACCGAGCGGTCGGGTGTGTTCTGCTGAAAATTATAAACGGGTTCGCCCAAGTAGGCTATTGGCCTGTCGTCAACTTGGAATCCGCAGGACGGATTTTCGGAAAAGTCATTACGGCCCCAACACAGGAGGCCGCATTTCCGCCGATTGAGGGAAGAAACCACGAAGTGCTGTTGCCAAGCCGGGCAGCGATTTGCTAAACAACATCCGTCGCAACGAATAACCATCAAGAAAATCATCAACGGTTTGTTTCGAATCCAACGAAGGGGGGGCGGCTATGCAAGATCCACCGGACTGGATGAAACGAGGTTCGGAGACGGCTTCGGGCCTCGGCTGCAACGAGCAGCGATAGTTCCCGAATCTAGCACTCTTGTCTAAATCGCAACCCGCTTCGTTTACGCCAAACGAGGTGGGTTGTTTTTTGCGCTGAATCTGTCGCGAGAGTAGCAACTCTACACGGTGTATGGTTCGCGATATGGGCGAGTTCGTATGGCGGAGGCTTCCTTGTCATCAACAAAATCTTCCTTCTCCGCATCCCAGTTCAATTTGCGGCCCAATCGCACCGCCAGATTTCCCAGATGGCAGGCGGTGGCGGAACGGTGGCCAACTTCGACATTGCAGATCGGCTGCTTGCGTGTTTTGATGCAGTCCAAGAAGTTGGCGTGATGATTGGCACTGTTGTAAAGATGTACGTCGTCGGTGCCCAATTCCTGCTTGATGATGTCACCCGGTGTGCTGCTCAACTTGCCTCGATTGACGTGGATCGTACCTTCACTGCCGATGAACGTGGTTCCGCTGGGAACCTCTTTCTTCCCCTGGCCAACGATCATCGTCACACCGCCTGGGTATTTGTAAGTGATATGGCAAGATTCCGTGACTTCATGCCAGCCCTTGGGATGAAAAACGCCCGTGCCTTCGACGCTCAGCGGACCACTCGCATCCATGCCCATACCCCAATGCGCGATATCGATATGATGGGCACCCCAATTGGTCATTTGGCCACCTGAGTAATCCCAGAAGAACCGAAAATTGTAATGTACCCGTTTGACGTTGTAGGGCCGCAGCGGTGCCGGGCCGAGCCAGAAGTCATAGTCTAGGCTCGACGGCGGATCCGAATTCGGTCCCGGTTCGCCAGGATGATTTGCTCCGGGGATACCCACCAACACCGTTTTCAGTTTGCCAATTTTCCCCGAACGAACCAGCTCGCACGCTTTGCGAAAGTTTCCGGCCGATCGCTGCTGGGACCCGGTTTGGATGATTCGCTTGTTGGCGCGCGCGGCATCCGCCATCTGCCGCCCTTCGCCGATCGTCAATGTCAGCGGCTTTTCGCAATAGACATCCTTGCCGGCCTGACAAGCGTGAATCGACGCCAGGGCGTGCCAGTGGTCGGGGGTCGAAACAACGACGGCATCGATATCTTTGCGGTCGAGCAGTTCACGGTAGTCTCCATACCCGGCACAGCTTCGACCTCGTGATTCGGCGCTCTTGACAGCTTTCGCCAAACGATCCTTGTCGACATCGCAGATCGCCACGGCGTGTTTCGAAAACCTTCGTAAATTGCCATTTCCCTGTCCGCCTACGCCAATGTGTCCAGTCAAAATGGTCTCGTTGGCGCCAAATGCCGACGAGGGAATATAGTAGGGCACCGCCCACAACGTGGACGCGGCAGCGGTGGTCTTGATGAATCGACGACGATTGAAGGACTGTCTCATGGCGTGGGGCTCGCGTGTTTCGAGAATGTCTGGGATCATGGTCTGATGGCCTGCATCAGCCAAATCGCATTATAGCCGACTCGCCCCAGCCAGGCAGCGAACCAGCCGCTGGGATCTTGAATTCTTGACATAACTCGAATCGCAAGCTCAGAATGCAGTAA
>JASLRF010000148.1 GCA_030744095.1 Pirellulaceae bacterium
AGAGGGAGCAGAAATAGGACAGTCGAATTAAGATTAAGAGTACGATTAAGATTAAGATTAAGAGCAAGATCAGAACTCAGAAAGACGCTTGATGGCATTTATTCAGTGGATCAACGAAGACCAGGCGGAAGGTGAAATAAGGTCACTATACGAGGATTGGAGGACGGCGAATCCTCACCGCGATCGCGTCCCTGACATTCTGAAGTGTTTCAGCCAAAGATCGGACGTGCTCAAAAGCATACTCGAACTGGCATATCCATTGCAGTTTTCGGACGGGCACCTTACTCGACGAACCAAGGAGATGATCGCGACGCTCGTTTCCGGCTTGAACCAGTGCCCCTACTGAGTTGGTTCGCACAGCTATTTCCTGCAGTTGCAGGGAGAAGACGACGCGGTCATTCAGTCACTCAAGAAAGGCGATGTGGCCGGCGCGGACCTGAATGATCAGGACCGGATCCTGATGGAGTTCGTTGAACTGGTGACCTGCCGCACCTCGCCGGCGACACCGGAATGTGTGCAGCAGCTCCGCGACGCGGGTTGGTTGGAAGAACAGATCGCGGAAGCGGTTTACGTGACGGGCTTGTTTGCAATGTTCAATCGAGTTGCCGATGCGTTTGGGCTGCAAGATCCAAACTATCAGGAAATGGAGTCTCCGCCGCTGCCGGCCGAACGGAGCAAGCCATCGTCTTGATTCGGTTCGTTGGGAGCTGCTATCGGCCGGTTGGCCTCACTTGGTGAAATACTGCCGAGACCGTGCTTCGTTTGTTCGCGGCCTACAAATGCGAACCGCACAAGTCAACGACAGGCTGCTACAACTTCCAGCCGTCTCGGTACTGGCGACGGAGATGCTGATTCGCCGGCCCGTGATTCAAGAGCTGTGTTGTGTCTGCATTCCAATGCAGTGGTTTTCGGACACGAGTGGCGATGTTACCCAAGAGGCACGTCTCCGTCAGGCGCGCTGCGTACTCAAAGTCGCTGCTTGTGGCACGATTCTCCTCACAGGCCCGCAGCCACTGCACGTGATGGCCCGGCGATTCAGGCAAGAAGGGTTTTGGCAGCGGGATCACCTCGCCGACCTTCGCTGGCATGACGATTGGCAAACCACCATAGTCAGGTGCAAACAACTTCGCACGTTCACCCAGAAAGAGCACGCCATTACCGGGCAACTGATCGACACCGGTGACCTCGCGCGTTGGCTGCTGCTGTCCGTCGTACCAGAATAGTTCGACCGGTGGTAATTGATCACGAGCCGGAAATACGAACTGCACGCTGCTCGATGCGGGAAATGTGTCCGCGTTGCAGGGTGGGCTTTGGGCCACGATGTGCGTCGGGTAGGTCAGTTTGAGCGCCCAAAAAACTGGGTCTAACAGATGCGGACCCATGTCACCAAGGGCTCCACAGCCGAAATCCCGCCAGCCGCGCCAGCCACTCGGGTGATAAGTCTCATGGAAAGGGCGCACGGGTGCGGGACCAAGCCAGAGGTCCCAATCCAAATAGGCAGGGACGGGCTGCACGTCCGTGGGAGGCGCGATCCCCTGTGGCCAGATCGGCCGATTCGTCCAGGCGTGGACCTCGCGCACCGCACCGATTACACCCGATTGTATGATCTCGGCCACGCGCCGATAGCCTTCGCTGGCATGATGGTGGTTGCCAAACTGAGTTACCACCTTGTATTGTTTGGCGGCCGCCGCCATTTGGCGGACTTCCCAAACGGAATGGGCCAGCGGTTTCTCGCAATAAACGTGCAGGCCGCGCTGCATCGCCAGCATTGCCGCCAGATAGTGGGTGTGATCCGGCGTGCTGATGATCACGGCATCCAAGTTGTCCATCTCGAGTAATTCTCGGAAGTCGCGAAACGTCCGTGCCGCCGGGAATCGTCGCGACATGGGGTCCATCAGCTCCTGGTCGACGTCACACAACCCAACAATGTCTTCGCCAGCCAACGCCAACAGATTCGACGCGCCCCGATTCCCCACACCAATCGCTGCAATCCGGAGCTTTTGGAGCGGTGTGGGCGTGTCGTCGCCGCGAGTCCCCGTCCAGAAACCGATCACCGGAAGCGCGGTGATGGCGGCGGTCGACCGTTGTAACCAGCGGCGGCGATCGAGTTGGAATGGCATGGTTAAGTTAAAGCACCTATGGAAAGGGCGGGTAATCGACTATTCTCTGAAGGGTACCTCTGACGCTGGCGACGGGCAAACGCCTATTCTTCGTGTTGTGCAACTTGAACCATGGATCCCACGATTTCCCCTGAATTTACCGCCGAATTGGCGAAACACCAGATTGTCCTCGATGACGCCGTTGTGGCGCATTTGAACCGTTATTGCAACCTGCTCTGGGATTGGAATACGAAACTCAATTTAACGCGGCATTCCGATTTCGAGAAATTCGTGGGCCGCGATCTGACCGACAGCCTGCAGTTGGCCAGGTTGGTCGAACCGGGCGAGCGGGTCTTGGACGTGGGGAGCGGTGGCGGTGTTCCCGGCATCTTGCTCGCAATCCTGAGACCCGATCTGCAGCTGTCCCTGTGCGAATCCGTGGCTAAGAAAGCTGGCGCGTTGGAAGCGATGTGTCGCGACTTACAGCTCGACATTCCGGTGTTTCCGAACCGAGCTGAAAAGGTTTTGGTGGACTATTGCTGTGATGTCGTGACGGCCCGGGCTGTCGGTTCGCTGTCGAAGATGCTGAAGTGGCTGGAGCCGCACTGGGGCTCCTTTGGCCGTTTGCTTGCGTTCAAGGGCCCCCGCTGGGTGGCTGAACGGGGTGAAGCCCGACATCTCGGCTTCTTTAATAAACTACAACTGCGGCTGGCGGTCCAGTACGACATGCCGGGAACGGACTCGAAGAGTGTGATCCTGAAGATCTGGCCGAAGGAGAGCCAAGAACCAACTGATGAATAATTGTCGCTGCTGCTCGACGACTCCCCCCTTCGCATTCCGCCGCCGGAAGAGAATAATCAGCAGTTGATAACCGCCAGGTTCCACCACTGCACCGCACCAATCAGGCCATGTCCACGTACCATTTGACGCACTTGAAGCAGCTTGAAGCCGAGAGCATCCACATCATTCGCGAGGTGGCGGCCGAATTTCATAATCCGGTCATGCTGTATTCGATTGGGAAGGACTCGTCGGTCATGGTGCGTTTGGCCCAGAAAGCGTTCGCTCCGGCCAAGCCGCCGTTCCCGTTAATGCATGTGGATACGACGTGGAAATTCAGCGAAATGATCGACTTTCGCGAGAAATACGCTCGCAAAGAACTCGGCCTGGACGTCTTGGTCTACATCAACGAAGAAGGACGGCAGCACGGGATTCATCCGCTGGACGACAGCGAAAAACACACGGAGTTGATGAAGACCGATGGGCTCAAACAGGCCTTGGACAAGTACGGCTTCGACGCCGCTTTTGGTGGCGCCCGCCGCGATGAAGAGAAGTCTCGCGCGAAAGAACGCGTCTTTTCATTTCGTGATAAGTCGCACCGCTGGGACCCAAAGAACCAACGCCCAGAACTTTGGAACCTGTACAATGCGCGCGTCAACAAGGGTGAGAGCATTCGAGTATTTCCCCTCTCGAATTGGACCGAGCTGGACGTTTGGCAGTACATCCATCTCGAGCAGATTCCCATCGTCCCGTTGTACTTTGCCAAGCCGCGACCGATCGTGCATCGCGGCGGCACCATGATCTTGGTCGACGACGATCGGATGGTTCTGGCGCCCGGCGAAGAGCCGGAAATGCGGCAGGTCCGCTTTCGCACACTGGGGTGCTATCCGCTGTCTGGAGCCGTCGAATCAACCGCCAGCACCCTGCCGGAGATTATCCAGGAAATGCTGCTTTGCAAGACGTCTGAACGCCAAGGTCGACTGATTGACCAAGACGAAGGGGGTGCCGGCATGGAAGAGAAGAAGAAACGCGGCTATTTCTGATTCGTCTTATTATTCGACGCCACAAAATGTTGTGCCGCAGGAATCGCTCCAAATAACACAGCTCGAGATCACCCAACGCTATGTCTCATCAGTCCGATCTTATCGCTTCCGACATCGACGCCTATCTGTCTCAACACGAGCAAAAAGAGCTGCTCCGGTTCTTGACGTGTGGCAGTGTGGATGATGGCAAAAGCACCTTGATCGGCCGGCTGTTCTACGATGCCAAGTTGATCTACGAAGATACACTCAAGACGCTTGAAAAAGACTCTGCGACGCAGGGCACGACTGGCGGAGACTTCGACCCGGCGTTGTTTACCGACGGCCTCAAGGCCGAGCGCGAGCAGGGCATCACGATCGATGTTGCCTATCGGTATTTCTCGACGGCCAAACGCAAGTTCATCATTGCTGACACACCGGGTCACGAGCAGTACACGCGGAACATGGCCACCGGTGCCTCGACTTGCGATCTGGCGATCATCCTGGTTGATGCGCGGCATGGTGTCGTCACGCAAACCAAACGGCACAGTTTCATCGTTTCGTTGCTGGGCATAAAGCACGTCATGGTGGCCGTCAACAAAATGGATCTGGTCGACTATTCGCAAGACGTCTTCGACCAGATCTACTTGGACTACAGGAACTTTGCGGAGCGGCTAAATATTCCCGATCTGCACTTCATTCCTATTTCCGCGCTGCTGGGTGACAACATCGTGGATGCCAGCGACAACATGCCATGGTATCAAGGCACCACGTTGATGAACTTCTTGGATTCGGTCTATATCGGATCGGACCGTAACTTGGAGGATTTTCGGTTTCCCGTCCAATTCGTGAACCGGCCGCATCTGGATTTTCGAGGCTTTTGCGGCACGATTGCCTCCGGCATTGTCCGCAAAGGGGACGAAATCATGGTTCTGCCGTCGCGCACCAAGAGCCGCATCAAGTCTATCGTGACGTTCGACGGCGATCGCGAAGAAGCCTTTACGCCCGAGTCCGTCACGCTGACATTGGAAGACGAAGTCGATGCCAGTCGTGGCGATATGATTGTCCGACCGGGCAACATGCCGAAGCAGGAACAGAAGTTTGATGCCATGATCGTCTGGATGGACGAAGAGCCGCTCGTTCCCGGCAAGGCCTATATCTTCAAGCAGACCACCAAGACTGTCACCGGCACCATCAATACGTTGCGCTATCAGGTGGACGTGAACTCGCTGCATCGCCAGGACACACCCACCTTGGAATTGAACGAGATCGGTCGTTGTGCCGTGTCGCTGAACGAACCGATCTGCTTTGATCGATACAAACGAAATCGGGTTACCGGTTCATTTATCGTGGTCGATCGCATTCGAAATGTGACACTCGGCGCCGGCATGATCTTGGACCGAGTCACCGGCGATCAATTGACGGCTCACTGGGACGATGCGCCGCAGAGTAAAACGCTCGCCACCGAGATCAGCAACGTTTCGGCTGATGAGCGCGTGGCCCGCTTCGGCCAACGCCCAGTGACGATTCTGATCACCGGCCTGACAGGTTCCGGAAAAACAACTACCGCCTATGCTCTGGAGCGTCGTCTGTTTGACATGGGCCGTGCGACGGCCGTGCTGGATGGACAGAACATGCGACAGGGCATCAGCAGGGATCTGGGTTTTGCATCCGAAGATCGTTCAGAAAACCTGCGCCGGAGTGCGGAAGTTGCCAAGCTGATCAACGACGCCGGCATGATCTGCGTTGCGGCGTTTCTGGCACCTAACGACGACGTACGCAAGAAAGTTGGCGAAGTGATCGGTAGCGAGCGGTTCTTGGTCGTCTACCTGTCGGCGCCCATTGACGTCTGTCGTGAGCGCGATACCGACGGTCATTATCAGCTCGCCGACGCTGGCGACATGGTGAGTTTCCCTGGTGTGTCCGCGGTGTATGAAGTACCAACCGATGCGGATCTGGTGCTGCCTACTCACGAGTTGCCCGTCGACCAGTGTGTCGATCGCATCATCGCGTTGCTCGAAGATCGCGAATTGATTTCGTAGCCAGCAGCGTGGGAGACCTGCGCGGGCGTGGGCCGGTCGGGAGACCGACCCACAATGTGTGTCTCACCGTCACCGGTTCAGCGAACGGTATCGCTGGAACGCCTGAGGCATCTCGGGGCACACTTGGTGCAGCTTACTGAACCGTGGCGGCGAGTTCCAGTTGTGAAGCGTTCAGTCGGTTGATCAGTACGAGCACACTGCCGGCGAGCGGTTGGTTGCCTAGCAGGTCGGTTGCGTGGCGGCGGAATGTGGACCATGCTTCGCCACCTGCGCGGCGGCAGGCAATCGCCAGCATTGTCGTCATGTCCTGGCCGGCGACGCCAGACTCGGTCATTTTCAATATCTCCTCGACATCCGCTGCCTTCGGACTCGCCAACAGAATTCGTGCCACAGTGCGTGCCGGAGCGAGTGGCGAGTCAGACGGCTGCGAGTCGGTCAGCAAGCGCACAGCTTTGCCAACCAACTGCTGGTCGTCGCGCATTGACAGCGCTGCATACAGCACGCCCGACCCGAACCGGATCTCCGGGTGACCGAAGCGCGCTTGCGGCGACGCGATCCGGATGTCGCACATCACGGCGAGATCGAGCCCGCCCGCAACCGC
>JASLRF010000149.1 GCA_030744095.1 Pirellulaceae bacterium
ATTGCTTGCTGTGAATCACGGAAGCTCTTGTTGCGACCAAGTGGAGGCGACGTTCAGTATATACTGCTGGTATTCGTCTTCGGACCAAGTGCCGACTTGAGAGGTGGAATGATCCATCAAGGGACAATCGTCAGCACGAGCAATCAAGTTGCCGGCTTTACATATTGCATCCAAAGAAACCACCATGCTCCGACAATCCATCCTGTTACTGACTCTCGTCTGGACTCTGACTCTTTCGCTGGCGGCCGCTGAGCCTGATCCTCAGGTGGAGACAGTACAGCTGGGAGTCCGGTTGACGCTGGTCGCCGAACATCCAGATCTGGCGACACCGACCGGCATCGATGTCGACGATGAGGGCCGTGTCTGGGTCGTGGCCACGCACACTCACATGCGTCCGGACGACTACAACGGTCCGACTCACGATGAGATTCTGGTGTTCGACACGAGGCAGCAGGAATCGCCGGCTCGACGTGTCTTCTACAATGCAACTACCGCCACGATGGATCTGGAACTCGGGCCTGACGGCTGGATCTATCTGGCCGAGCGTGATCGGATTCTCCGCATCAAAGATACAGATGGTGACGGCGCGGCAGACGTTGAGGAGAATCTCGTCGTCCTGACGTCAGAAGCCGACTATCCACACAACGGGTTGTCCGGACTGGCCTGGGACCCTGGTGGCAGCCTGGTGTTCGGACTCGGTGAGAACTTCGCCAAACCGTGGACACTCGCGGGAACTGACCGTGCCACGATACGCGGCGCAGCGCAAGGCGGGGTCTTCCGTTGCACTGCTGACGGCAAGGAACTCCATTGGATTGCTCGGGGGCTCTGGAATCCGTTCGGCATCTGCGTCCGCGACGACGGAGAGATGTTCGCAGCCGAGAATGATCCCGGCGAACGTCCTCCCTGTCGCCTGCTGCATATCGTCGATGGCGGTGAATATGGATATCGCCGGCAGTATGGTCCCGAAGCTCATCATCCCTTCGTCTGCTGGAACGGCGAATTGCCCGGCACTCTGCCGATGGTCCATCCCACAGGAGAGGCCCCCTGTGGCGTCCTTCCCCTGGGGCGCGGCCTGTTGGTGCCTTCATGGGGCGACCATCGAATCGACTTTCTATCGCTTCGCCAGCGCGGTGCGAGCTACGGAGCCGATCTCATCACGATCGTGAAAGGGGGACGGTATTTCCGACCGACGTGCATCGCACGAGACCACAACTTCAGTGGAAACAAGCGAGTCTGGTATCTGGCGGATTGGGTCGATGGTCGCTACAACGCCCACGGTCTCGGACGCCTGTGGAAGCTGCAAATCGATCTGGAGCAAGCCTCCTGGGTCGGACCGCTGGACCTAGAACCACCGACCCACGCTGCACAACTGGCGGCCGACCTGCGCAGCGGGCGGACTTCGCGGGATACCAAAACGCTCAGAGAGCTTGCGGGCAGCGAGGATCCGTTTTTGGCACGAGCCGCATTGGTGGCCCTGGGGCGCGATGCGGCCGACTGGACGCCGGATGATGTACGCCAATGGCCGAAGGAAGATCGCGCTGAGGCTGTAATGGCACTCAATCTGGCAAACGCCTCTCCGGACAAGTGGCTTAAGACTTTTCTTACCGACGAGAGTGCAGACGTTCAGTATCAGGCACTGCGGTGGATCGCGAACGCCGGCCTGAAGCAGTTTCTTCCAGAAGTCGAAGCTGTGCTCAACCGCCGTGACATCGACTACTCGTTGTTTGAAGCGGCGATGGCCGCGTGGAATACACTCAAGGGAAAGCCGGAGGCCGGCCTGCGCGACGTCGACATTCTGCTGGCCCGCGTTCGAGATGACAACAGTGCGCCGCGGGTGCGAGCGTTTTCGTTGCGTTTGCTGCCGGTCCAGTCTCGTGCGGCGGGCGATGTTGGCAGGCTCCCGGCGCGCAAGTTTCCCAACGGCCTGTCGTTGGATTTGCTGCGAGACTTGCTTGCAGTCGATGACACGGAACTTTCATTGGAAGTTATCCGGGCTGCCGCCGGGAACCCGGGCGTTGCTCGGACGCTGCTGTCAGAGATCGCCGTTGATGTGGATCGGCCGGCAACATTGCGGGCGGAAGCCGTTGCGGGATTGGCCGCCGTTTCGAGCGAATACGGTCAGATGCTGCTGGAACTTGCCGATGATAGGCACCGAGCGGTGCGCGAGGAGGCTTTGCGATGCCTGCGTTTCGGTTCGCAATCGGCCGAACAGACAGACGTGCTACGCCGACTTGCCGAGCGGCACCCGGAATCGGCCGATTTGATTACGGCTATTCTGGATCCGGAATCTCTGAAAGCCGGGCGTCCTGCGCCAACCGACAGCAAAGCGTGGCGGCAGCATCTCGACACGGTCGAAGGACCGGCAGACGTGGAGAGTGGCCGTCGGATTTTTCATCATGCTCGCCTGGGAACCTGTTCCCACTGTCACCGGCACAGCGGGCGTGGCAACGTGGTAGGTCCCGACTTGAGTTCTCTCGGTAACCGCGCCACGCGTGATTGGCTGCTGATGTCCATTCTCGACCCCAGTCGCGAAATGGCTCCAGAATACCAGCCCCGCACACTCGTGCTAAAGGACGGCCGCACCTTCACGGGAATCCGTTTGCGATCGTACACCAGAGAGCAGATCCGGGACGCACACGGCCAGACCCGGACGTTCGACCGGGGAGAAGTCGAATCGATCACGGATTCAAATGTATCGTTCATGCCCAAGGGTCTGATCGACACACTTACCATCCGCGAACTGCGAGACCTGGTCGCGTTTCTTGGACGCGGTAACGGCAACAAGCCCGCACAGAACAAAGTCGGCCGCCGAAGAACTGCTTATCATGGCCGGTGAATCGGCCACACTGGACGCATCACAGTCTTGGAGTGCCACCGACAGGCATTCAGCGTTACGAATGGACGTTTTCCGACGGCACAACCGCATCGGGACCGAACGTCACTCGGTCGTATCCACAGCCGGGCTTCTACAGTGAGGTTCTCAAAGTAACGGATAAAGTCGGCAACGTGGACTACGACTTTGCCGAGCTTCAGGTTCTGGACCCGCGACGGCCGGATCAGTACGTGCCGGGAATTCACGCGACCTATTGGCCAACGTTGGACAACCGAGTCGGCCAGCCCATGACGTTCAAAGTCCGTTCCTACCTCAAGCCAGACGGAAACGAAGTGTGGGACTTTGGAGACGGTAGTCCGCCGGTCAGTGTGAAATCGGATGGCAACGCAGATCCCCAGGCGAAAGACGGATACGCGGTCACTCACCCCACGTTCAAACAGCTGGGCCACTATCTTGTCCGGGTGCAGCGAAAGGATAAAACCGGCCTGACAGCCACCGCACGACTGCACGTTCGTATTGCTGCGGAGTGAGCGGCACCGAACGACCGTTCTTCAATTGAATCACTGCCGAAATTCGTGACAAACTTTATGTCAAATCGTGACAACCTTTGTGTCTGAAATGACAACCTTTATGTCAAAAACCAACCCGACGGGTTTAAACGTCCAAATTGCGAACTTCCAAAGCGTGTTTCTCGATAAACTCGCGGCGGGGTTCTACTTTGTCGCCCATTAATACTCGGAACATCTCGTCGGCGGCACTGGCGTCACGCATGCTGACTTTGATGAGCGTGCGGTTGGTCGGGTCGAGGGTTGTTTCACGCAGCTCTTCCGCGTTCATTTCTCCAAGACCTTTGAAGCGAGTTACATGCAAGCCCTTTTCGCCCGCGGCCCGAACTGCCGGGAGAAGGCCACGCAGGTCCTCGAGCGGATGTTCTTGTTCGCCACGTCGGAGGACGTAGCGAGCGTCCTGAATTCCCGTTCGGTCTTGAGGAATCAGGGAATCGATTGTGAACTCGAGTTCGCCCAGAATGGCAAGACCCGCGTTGAGCGTGCGGACTTCGTGTAATTCCGTAATGTGGAGCTTAGGACCCGATTGCCCATTCTCTTCGCCGTTGTTTTGCACGCTCGAATCGCCATCGTCTGACTCTGGTTCCTCGTCGCGCACCGAAAGTTCTTTGCCGGCAGCTGCTTCCTGCTGCTGAAGGAATTCATCCAACTTGCCGCGCGACGCAAACCAGAAGTCCTGGTGGCCCAGGAACACATGGTACATCGGCAACCTTTTTGTTTCCTTGTCAATCAACTGAGCGTGCTGACGTAGGCTGATGCCGCGCCTTTCTAAGGCCAACAGAGCTTCTTCCATCGACGCCAACGCTCCACAGAGTTTGAGCATTGGTTCACCTTCGAGTTGCCGATCACCATCGACAAATATTGCACCTTCTTGCCCACGCTCGAGAAGCTGAGTTTTCATTTCCTCGTCGGACTGGACGTAGTAAGTCGTCTTCTTCGACTTGACCCGGAACAGAGGGGGTTGGGCGACGTAGACATGGCCGCTGGAGACCAAATCGTACATCTGACGGTAGAAAAAACACAGTAACAGTGTGCGGATGTGTGAACCATCAACGTCCGCGTCAGTCATGATGATAACTTTGCCGTACCGACGTTTGCTGCAGTCCTGCTCCTCGCCGATACCGCTGCCGATGGCCTGAATCATGCTTTGCACTTCTTCATTGGCCAGCACTTTGTCTTCACGGGCCTTGTAAGCGTTGATGATTTTTCCACGCAGCGGGAGGATCGCTTGATAATCTCGGAGCCGACCGCCCTCGGCACTGCCGCCGGCCGAATCGCCTTCGACCAGATAGAGTTCACAGAGCTCCATCTGACGGCTAATGCAGTCTCGCAGCTTGCCAGGCAGGCCGCCACCACTGAGGGCACCTTTACGCTTTCGGAGAATATCTCGCGCTTTGCGGGCCGCCTCGCGAGCCTCCGTTGCCAGGATACCTTTGCGAACGATCACCTTGGCAACTTTGGGATTCTCTTCCAGATACTTGGCCAGCGACTCGCCAACGGCCGTATTGATTACTCCTTCAACATCACTATTGCCCAACTTGGTCTTCGTCTGGCCTTCGAATTGTGGATGAGGCACGCGGGTGGAAATCACCGCCGTCAGACCTTCACGAAAATCGTCGCCACTGGGCGTAAGATCCTTAAACAGATTCTCCTTCTTGCCGTAGTTATTCAACGTTCTGGTCAGAGCGGAACGGAAACCAGAAACGTGGGTACCGCCCTCGATCGTGTGAATATTGTTGACGTAGGAATGCACGTTCTCAGTGAATTCGCCAGAATACTGCAGTGCGATCTCATAGCCGATGCCATCGGCTTCACCGCTTATCGAAATCACGTTTTTGTGAAGCACTTCACTGGCCCGATTAAGAAACTCGACAAACTCGATAATCCCACGCTCGTACCAGAATTCATCCCCTTCCTCGACGCGTTCATCGAAGAACTTGATTCGCACACCGCTGTTTAGAAACGCCAACTCCTGTAATCGCTTGTGGAGTGTGTCGTAGTTGAATTTTGTCGTTTGAAAAATCGTTCCATCCGGTTTGAATGTGGTCTTCGTTCCCACCTTTTTTGTGGCACCGACGCGGCGGACATCACCTTGTGGCTGGCCACGCTCATATTCCTGCTGGTACACGTGCCCATCCCGCGATACCTCGACGGCACACCATTGGGACAGAAAATTGACGACCGTCACGCCAACACCATGCAACCCGCCGGATGTCTGATAGGCACCTTTTTCGAACTTACCGCCGAAATTGAGTACCGTCATGACGCCTTCGAGCGTCGACACATCGCGTCCAACTTCCTCGGACAACTGATCGTGCCGATCGACCGGGATTCCGCGACCGTCATCTTCAACCGTCACGGAACCATCTGCATTGACGTTCACGGAAAGGTGGCTCGCGAACTTCGCCATTGCTTCGTCGATCGAATTGTCGACCACTTCGTAGACCAGGTGATGCAGACCACGTGAGGTTGTATCTCCGATGTACATGGCCGGACGTTTTCGAACATGTTCGAGATCCGACAAATGTTGCAGATCTGCCGGAGTATATTCGGCTTTTGCCTCGGGTGTCTCGTTGATGGGTTGGGACGCTTCTAGTTCTTCGCTCATATTTCCTTCCGCGGACCTTCGTCTCGTGATTGGGGCAATCGTTGGCTGATCAATCGATCTGCCCAACGCGAAACTTGAGATCTCGAATCTTCTCTTCAATCTGCGCTAACTTGCCCAGAACCTGTTTCTTCTGAAAGGTCAATTCCTGCAATACGGACGAATTTCGCACATATATTTCCAAGACACCTCGACTGAGTTTCCCTGGCCGGCAGTGTTTTTCCAGGGATCTCCCGACAGCTTGACCAACCGCTGCCTGCAATTCCGTCATCTGTTGGATCTGAGCATAGCCTCGTCGTGACATCAGCCGGCTGAGGACCTCGCCGATTGGTTTGGCCCGACGCGAAAATCGCTGGCGGTTTTTTGCGTCGTTCAACAATGCCTGCAATTCTGACGATTCCGTCGGATCCATCGTTTGCTACTCTCCGATTCCTTCCGTGCCGCTCAAGCGAGGATTAAAGACTGCCCGACCAGCTAGTTATCTCGCGCCAGCGGCATCACGACATAGCCATAACCATCATCGGTCAAAAACAGAGCGGCTGCATCACTTCCTTGAATGTCGACGGTCACAGTCTTTTCACTATCCAAGACTTTCAGAAAATCGGCCACAAAGCGGTGATCCAACGTGACGGTGATAAGTTCGCCAGTGTAAGGGATCGGCAATTCGACCCGGGACTGTCCGACCTCGGCCGTCAATCCGGCCATTACCAAGTTACCTTCACCAAAGGTAAAATCGAGTCCGCGACTTTCTTCGCTGCTGACAATCGCCGCCTGTCGAACGGCGGAATACAGCGGGCCTACTGTAACGTCGAACTTCGTCGAAACTTGCCGATCCGGAAAAACCTCTCGCCATTTTGGAAATCGGCCATCGACTAATCGGGAATAAATAGTAGCTCGCTGGCTCTTAACTAAGATATCGTTGGCGCGTGCAGCAACCATGATCTCCGCGTCCCCATCGGAGAGTGCACGGTCCATCAGTTGCATCGCTCGACTAGGCACGATGGTCATTGTATCGCTTGAACCATGATCACCAACGCTCTGAGCTGGTCCCTCCATCTTGGCCAGCCGACGACCGTCGGTCGCGACGGCGATGATCTTGTCAGCCGTCAGTTCCAATAATACGCCGCCTAGTGCATACCGACTGCTTTCGGCGTCCGTCGCGAACAGCGTTCGTCGCACAAGTTCTTTGAACAGCCGAGCCGGCACCTCGTGATACGTTTCGGCATCAAAAGCCGACACATTTGGGAATTCGTCCGGCGACTCCGCGGACAGCTTGAATTCACTGCGATCACCCGAAACGGTTGTTCCCTGAGTGTCCGCCACAATACTCAGTGATTGATCGTTACTTTCTCGAAGAATCGAACCAAATTGACTGACCGGCAACAACACGCTACCTGGTGTTTGGATTTCTATTCCTTCGACTTCAAAGCGAATACCAACCTCCATGTCGGTCGCCATCAATGTGGAGCAGTCGTTGATTACTTCCAATTTCACGTTACGAAGAATGGGTTTGGGGCTTCTTGCTGGTGCCACCGTCGCGGCCGTTTGGAATGCCGTCAACAGCTGTTCTCGGTTGCAAGTGATCTTCATGATTAACGTCCCTCTTTTTCACTAAGCAATGCTCAAAAGCAAATACAAAGTTTGCAATTCATAATCTCGGGCTTCTTAGACTGCTCGGATCTCTTTTTTCTGTTAGTTCATTCTTAAAATAGTAGTAGTAGTAAAGTGTCAGGGAAATTGTCATCATCTGCTTCGAGGACACTCAAAGTACCGACGCAGAATCGTGTTATAGTCGCATGGAAGTACTGATAATGTGTTGCTTGGCTGTCACTTTCGTGTCTGCTAGTGAGGCCTGGTGTTGGATGATTTTCAATGGAGCGTCAGTGCAGTCGAATGTAGTGTCAATACCCAGCAGTAGCCGACATGGAACTGACAGGTTGTTCGCCTCAGAAACTGACGTTCTCGGGAGAAACTCTGAATTTCGAAATTGTCCGTGACGCTGGCATGGATCATATGTTGCAATGTTGCATTCCCAGTCGTTGGACAAGTTCGACGATTGCGGCGTTGACCAACGAATCGTGGCGTTTGTTGCTGATTTTTTGGAAAGCGTGCATTACGGTCGAGTGATCGCGGCCGCCAAAATAGGCACCAATTCGTTCAAAGCTGTCTTTACGTAAATGTCGTGTCAGGAAGATTGCGGTGTCCCGGGCGAGGACGGTGGTTTGTCTCCGAGACGGCCCAGTCAGTTCGGCGACTGTCAGGCCAAAATAGCGGGCGACCTTCTTGATGATTTCTCGAGCACCGGGAATGTTCGTGCCAGCTCGTTGTACGATCACGCGCGAGACCAGATCGACGTCAATTAGCCGATGTTCGTCAACATGTGATTGGTTCAATTGTAGTAGCACACCTCGAAGCTCCGGAATTGAGGCTGGTGTTACTTCCGACAGGCGATCGACGACATCGTCGTGTAATTCGATACCAAGTTCGTTGGCAAATCGCCGCACAAAAGCGGAGCGTGTCGCATGTCCAGGAACTTGAATTGGAACGGTAAGCCCACCGCTTAGACGGCTCTTAAGTGCCGGGGAAAACGGAAGTTCATTGGGCGATAATCGCGACGTCAGCAGTACACGTGCACGGCGGTCTTTCAGCGTGTCCAACAGGTACAAGAGTTCCAGTTGGGCACGTGGCTTCTCCGCCAGTAAGTGCATGCCGTCGAGTGCCAAGCAATCCAGGCTGCGCAACTGCTGCCGAATATCTGAAAGCGATCCGTCCTCATGGGCTTGCGAGAATTCGCGACCAAAATCCGAACCGTTCTGCAGGCGCACCCTAGCGTCAGGTTGGAATGCTTGATATTGGTAAACCAATCCGCGCAACAGGTGGGTCTTGCCAACACCTGAAGGACCGAACATCAGGATCGGATGATCGGTTCCGGGTGAAGTCGAATGGGTTGTGATCAGATGACCCAGCAAGGCGTTTTCCGGCCCCGCAAAGTACTCGCGCACCGGTGCGTTACGACCGGACATAACGACTTCGACCGGTGGACGATTTGAATCGTCAAAGCGAATTGAAAACAGATTGCTTACCACAAGCGAATCCGTCTGGCGAGAGTGCGAGTAACGCGGGAAAAGTCAACCGTGACAATCCGGGATTATACCCCTTTGACCACTGGCTTGCGAGGACCCGAGCCCCCTTTTCGCGTCTCATTCTTCTGCCCTGCACTTTCTGAGAAAACGTCTTCAATTGGTATCCACTAAAAAAGGCTCTTCTATCATGCTGCGGTTGCAAACAAAGCCGCACGATAGGAGAGCCAAGGATGGCGAACTCGAAATGTCGTTGGGAATGTCCGGATCAGT
>JASLRF010000150.1 GCA_030744095.1 Pirellulaceae bacterium
ACTGCGGAATGCTCTCGCCCCGAATTACGTCGTCGAACGACTGGCGGGCTCGAACCAGATGTGGCTTGCCATCCCGTAGCAACACTTCGGCCGCCATCGGCTTGGAGTTGTAATTGGACGACATCACAAAACCGTACGCCCCGGCGCATTCGATGATCAAGTAGTCGCCAACCGTAGCCACGGGCAGCGAACGACTGCTGACAAAACCACCTTCCGTTTGCGTGAAGATGTCTCCTGATTCGCACAGCGGACCGCCGACAACGACGTCCTGATGGTGCGGATCGGGATTGCCGGCGCGAGCGCAGATCGACATCGGATGGTACGAACCGTACAGAATTGGTCTCGCCAGATTATTGAAGCCTGCATCAACCAGATAGAACAAGTTATTGCCCATCTTCTTGATGGCGCGAATCTCAGTGATCAAGAAACCGCATTCGGCCGACAGGTAGCGTCCTGGTTCGATTTCGAGCGAAATCTTGTGACCAAATTCGCCTTCAAGACGATTGCGCGTGGCATCCCACAAATCGAAGTAGCGCTGCAGATCAACCGGCTCTTCGTCACCGCGGTAGAGCGTGGGCAATCCACCACCAGCGCTGACTGTGGTAATACTGCGTCCAACACCGAGTGCCGTTGTTTCTAACGCGCCGCAAACTTGAGCCAAGTGATCGAGATCGGTACCTGAACCGATGTGCATGTGCAAACCGGTCACACCGAGCCCATGCTGGTCGGCACGGCGCAGGCAGTCATCGATTTGATCGTGCCAGATACCATGCTTGGACTGTTCGCCACCTGTATTTGTTTTCTGGCTGTGGCCGTGCCCAAACCCTGGGTTGATCCGCAATGTGATGTTGCGTCCCGGTGCCCGCTCGCCGTATTGGTCGATCATCATGGGCGAACCACAGTTGACGTGGATGTCGTGCGTGACGAGCAGATCCAAGGTCGACTGGTCAAAGATGTCGGCTGTGTAGACGATCTCGGGAGGCTCTTTGCCCGCAACAAAACCCGCCGCAAAGGCCCGTTGAATTTCAAATCCGCTGACCGCGTCGACGACCGCGCCTTGGCGGCGGACCCAATCTAGCACCGCTAGATTCGAATTGGCTTTCTGCGCGTATCGAACCACATCAAAGGCCTGTAAGTCGGTAATCCGTTGAGCGATCTTGGCCGCGTCGTAAACGTACGTGGGCGTCCCGAATGACTTGGCAAGATTCTGTACCGAAATGCCGTTGATTTCCGTTCGCACGGTCGAGAATGTCTGCACGGCCGACATAAAAGCGTTTCCTGGTGGTTGAGGCTCGCGCTTGAGCGCACACCGATTCGCTGTAGGATCGTTCGAGGAATTACTTTCCGATAGTCGCCTTTCGCTCCGCGAAAGGAACGTGCTTTCGCGGAGCAAAAGACGACAATAAAAGATCGAACACTGCGTAGCGGCTTATCACCTTCTGGACACGCGAGATTAGAATTCGTTCGCGTTGGCCTGCATTCGAGTCGCCTGGCCAATTAAGCTGAGCACGGCTTCGCCGACTTCGATCCGATATCGAACCCCTCGTTCGAGTGCCTTGGCCGTGATGGAGACTTTGTCTTTGCCGGCGGCGTCTTTCAGCGCCTCAGCCATGGCAGCCACGGCCGGTTCCGACTGAAAGGTCGAAGCAAACTCCAAGATCTGTCCCACCGAAACGGTAAAGGCAATCGGCGGTCCAGTGGTCTGCGCTGTTGCGGATTGATCGATCACCCTTTTCAGGAGCTCGGTACAATCCTTGCCGAATGCCACATAAGCAGACTGCGAGCCAGTCCCCACGACGACATTCAGGCGGTCACCTAACACGCGCCTCGCGTCCTGTTCCTTTTCGGGAATTGGAACCGTGAAGGTGTGCAGATCGACTTTTTTGTGTTTGGAGGCATTGAATGAAATACTATCCAATTCCGCACCGGCGTCGGCTTCCTTGGCCAGTTGCACTAGTTTCTTGAGTTCCTTTTCCACGGCGCGACCGTCTGCAACGTAGCCGCCGGCCACGAACTGCACGGCCTCGGGATTCAGCAACAAAGCCGCACCGCCATTCACTTTCCCAGTCTCGACGGTTGCATTCAATATATCGACCATCGAGTCGACAAATTCTCTGGCCAGATCGCGGACTTGCTCGTTGGGAATGTCGTCGTCATTGTCAATTTCCTCGCTGGCACTTTTGCGTAAGACCTTGAGCATTTCCAATGCTTGCGTCTTCTGTTGGCCGCTCACCAATGAAGTGAAATGGAGCGTCGCGGCGGCCTCGGGAAGCAAGAATCCGGTGAAACCTGATTTGGCATTCGTTGCCATGGCGACCTGTTTGGCCAGCTTGCTTCCGTCGACGGCTGTCACTGAAAAATCAAGGTAGGTTTTTCCATCTCCCTTATCGACGCCCCAACCGATCGTAACTTCATCCGCCTCCTTCATGAATTGACTCAGGCTGTCGATGGACTGTCGGCCCAGATTCTCTTGCAACTCTTTCTCTGTCGTGTTGCCTGCCTGGCTAGCCATGGCTGCTTCAAAGCCATTCTTGATTTCGCCTAGTGCTCTCTCACGCAGTTGTTCGGGAATGCTCTGCACACCGATGCGGATGCCAATATTGTATTGCTCGTTCAGCCCGCTCAGCATCTTGGTGGGGTCGTCGGGCAAGCCATTCAGGTTGGCCGCGGAATCCGAGATGAACGCCCAGCCCCCTTGGTGCTTGACAAAGATGTCGCGCTGGAGAGAAAGCTTGCGGACGCCACCGCCAACGTCTTCGAGTTCACCAACCGAGTCCTCGATCGTTTTGACGACTCGATCAAAATCGTTGACCGCCACAAAGGCGATTCCAGTTGGCGCGTCCCCGACCACGTTGATGTAGACGCCCGATGGTTTTTTCGTATCCAGACCGCCGACGTACTGGCCCGCCATCAGGTTTACGAAACCACCCAATTCCGGTGCCCCAGCGGCTTTGGTTAGGTAGCTAATATCGCCAAGCAACACATCGGCGCTGGCAATGGAAACGACCAAGGCTGGTTTCTGACCTTCGGCCTGCGCCATGGTCTCGGCGGCTGGCGCCAGCACAAACGTCAGGACGAAAGCCACCGTTGCGGCGTACGTCAAGCTAATTCGATTAAGCATCTTCACGATTGAGTTCTCCCTAAACTACGGCATTGTTGTTGTGTTGATTGGTGAGCGATTGGGTCGAGACATTATGGCGATAGGCCAATACAGGATTGCGGATAAATGATCAATGACAGAAGGCATCTTGACGGCGGATGTTGCCCTGCTGGGCAGAAGCTGTCACCAATCTAGCAATACTCCAGGGTGATGTGAGCAAGTTTCACTGAAAACTCAAATGCATCCGACTTCGGTCACCGCGCACAAACTACCCAAATCCACGCTTTGCGTCGATACAACTTGACACACATCGTTCCAGGTATGAGAAAGCAGCGTCGAAAATGAAGCCGTGTTGAACGAACGGCGCGACCCGAGCCAATCCTCGCGGTGGGGGGGTGGCCAAGACGACAACGCCTCAGGCCGATCTACTAGAAAGCTTGTATCAGGTTCTTCTTTACAAATGAGTCACGTTTCAGCGACGGGCACCGACCGCAGGTTGGTCCGAGAGCGGGTCGCCGCAACCGAGCGATAGCTCGCATGAGTCTGAGGCACAGCCTCACTAGCGTTCGCGATAGACGATGCGACCCTTCGTAAGGTCGTAAGGCGAGAGTTCCACGCGGACCTTATCGCCCGGCACGATCCGAATGAAATGCTTCCGCATCCGGCCAGCAACGTGCGCCAAGACTTCGGTACCGGTATCCAATTGGACTCGGAAACGCGTGTTCGCCAAGGCTTGTGTAACAGTGCCCTCGACTTCGAGTGCTTCTTCCTTATTCTTTTGCGTCACAAAGTTCCTCCAAGAAAACTCCAAAACAGGTATTTTGCACCCCGTATCCTGGTGGATTCGGCGGCTTTGGTCAATAGAGGCAGGATTTGGGATCTTTCGATTTTTCGACGCTTGCGTTCGACTTCACTGAATGGGGATCGACTCGTACAAGCTGGTCTGGAAACAACGTGCCGACTCAATCTCCAAGTCCTTCGGCGAGCGCTCGGCGCACAAATCCCTCGGACTCTGTGCCCACGGAGAGCCGGATTGTGCCTCCTGAGATACCCAAAGCGTCGCGCTCTTGACCGGTCAGACCTCGGTGGCTGGTTGATTCAGGGTGACTGAGCGTGGTCGCTATTTCGCCCAGCGATGGCGAAAATGGGATCTGTCGGGCGCGGTCAATAAACGCGTCGGCGGCGGTTCGTCCACCGTCCAACTGAAACGTGACGATCGATCCGAAACGATTGCCGAACTGCCGGACCGCCAATTCATGATGCGGATGATCCGGTAAGCCAGGAAAGTCGACCGCCAAGACGTCCGCGCGGTTTACCAGGAACTCTGCAGCACTCTGCGCGTTCGTAAACGCACGTTCGGCTCGCAAGTGCAGCGATGCCAAACCACGCGCCGCAAGCCAACACTCGAACGGACCGCTGGCCAAACCCCACACGGAGAGCACGGTCGGAACGCGTTGCCAATCGGCGGTTCTCCCGCACAACAGGCCGAGCATCACGTCGCTGTGTCCGTTCATCATTTTGCTGGCACTTTCCAGGACAAAGTCTGCTCCGTATTCCAAGGGTTGGCAAAGTATGGGCGTCGCAAACGTGTTGTCGACCAGCAATTTGGCACCGCCCCCGTGTGCCAAATCCGCCAGGCCGGCAAGGTCGGCAACTTGCAAACGCGGGTTGGCGATCGTCTCGACCACGACAAGTTTGGTAGCCGGACGCATGGCGGCAGCCACTTTGGAATGGTCGCACGTGTCGACAGTGGTCGAGCTGACTCCTAGCCGCGCCGCTTCCTGGGTCAGCAGTTGCAGGCTGGGGCCGTAGATTTGACTGCTGGCAATCACGTGGTCCCCAGCCTGCAGTTGGGAAAGCAGGGCTAAAGACATCGCCGCCATGCCGGACGAAGTGATCGTGACCTCCTCGGCTCGGTGCAGCAAGGCAACCTTTTCTGCCAGCGCATCGGCGTTTGGATGCCGGACCCGTTGGTAGACGTATCCTTCGATCTGACCTGCTAGAATCTGTTCGGCCTGATTCGTGTCGTTGCACTGCCACACCGAAGTGGGATACATTGCCGGCGCCATGGGCTGCGTCGTTTGTACCACGGGTTGTTCGGTTCGCGGACAGACATCGTCGGGTTTTGGCCGTTGGTTTTGTTCATTGTTCATAGCCTCAGTATCGCATATGTCCGACAACGCCCCAAGACGCCAACTCACGCTGTTCGATTCGGTCTGCATCATCATGGGGGTTGTGATCGGCGCTGGTATTTACGAATCCACGCCGCGCGTTGCTGGATTCGTAAACGATGGCTGGGAGTTGATGGCGGTCTGGGTGGCGGGTGGTCTGATCACGCTGGCCGGTGCGCTGTGCTACGTCGAACTTTCGACGGCGTTTCCGCGCGAAGGGGGCGACTATGTGTTCTTGTCACGTGCATTCAGTCGACCGATTGGCTTTTTGTTCGCCTGGACCGAGTTCTGGATCGTGCGACCTGGCAGCGTCGGCATGATGGCATTCGTGTTTGCGCGATTCGCACACGAATTGGTCCGTGGCACGCCCTTAAGCACGGGCAACAAGGACTGGGATTTCGTGCTATATGCGGCCGGCACCATCGTCGTGATTACAGGGCTGAATCTCTTGGGCGTTCGCACGGGTAAGACGGCCCAAAACGTACTCACGGTGCTAAAGGTTGTGGGACTTGTGGGCATTGTCTTGGTGGCGCTGTTGACCCCGACCACTCGGGTCTTGGCCGACCCCTCCGCAACTGCCTCATCGTCAAACTACTCGCTGGCGCTGATGTTTGTGCTGTTCACATACGGTGGGTGGAATGACCTGTCATACGTGGCAGCCGAAGTGCGTGATCCGGATCGCAATATATTGAGATCGTTGATGCTTGGCGTGGCGCTCATTACTGTGGTCTATCTGTCCGTCAATTTCGCTTTTGTCTATGCCCTGGGATTGACTGGCGCAAGCAATCTGAATGCCGGCGACTTGCTCGAGATGCGGTTCGGAGTCCAGGGGCGCCGCGCGATTGGGGTGTTGGTTTGCGTTTCCTCGTTGGGCGCGATTAACGGAACCTTGTTCGCCGGATCACGCATCTACTACGCCGTGGGGACCGAGCATCGTTGGTTCGCCTGGCTGGGCCAGTGGGACGGAAAATTGGATTCGCCCGTACGCTCGCTGTTAATGCAAGGCACGACATCGCTGCTGTGGGTGTGTGCTTTTGGCGGCGCTCAGGGCTTTGATCACCTCCTGGCGTTTACGTCGCCTGTGTTTTGGTTCTTTGCGATCCTAATTTCGATTTCCGTGTTCCTGCTGCGTTTTCGCGAACCCAACTTGCCGCGTCCACATCGAATTGTTCTGTTTCCAGTTACGCCAATTGTGTTTCTCTTGTCGTGCCTGTTCATGTTCTATTCAGCAATTACGTACGCCACCAGCGTGTGGCAAGCGAGATGGGAAGAGATTGGTTGGGCACCGGAGGGATTCTGCACGCTGGGCGTGCTAGTGATCGGAATCGGTGTCGGCCTGTTGTCACGAGCGCGATGCTGAATACGTCAGGGCTTCAATATGGGTTACATCAAGCTAATTCACTGGAAAGAGGAAGAGGCGGCTGAACGAGCGGAGAGAATCGCTGTTTGCGGTTATGAGGTTGATTGCGAGGCGCTCAACGACGGTTCAGCGTTGCGAGTGATGCTCAAGAGTCCGCCGCAGGCGGTCGTGATCGACTTATCTCGCCTACCGTCCCAAGGTCGGGACGTTGCACTTGCCTTACGAACGTCGCCGGCAACGCGTCGCGTGCCGATTGTGTTCGTCGAGGGCGAGCCGGAAAAGGTCACGCGGACAAAGACGTTACTGCCCGACGCGACCTATACACGATGGAGTCGCATTAAAACGTCGTTGGAAAAAGTACTGGCCAACCCGCTCGCCAATCCGGTCGTTCCAGATTCAGTGTTGGCGGGCTATTCAGGTACGCCGTTGCCCAAGAAATTGGGGATCAAAGCAAACTCGACGTTAGTGCTTTTGAACGCCCCCAGCGGGTTCATGGACACGCTGGGCGCGCTGCCTGACAGCGTGACGATCAAGTCGACTGCGCGCGGACGCCGCGAATTGACCGTGTGGTTTCCTAAATCAGCTCGCGATCTGGAAAACCGAATCGATCGGCTGGCCGATCAAGTTGAACGTGGAGGACTTTGGATCGCCTGGCCCAAACAAGCTTCTGGAGTGAAGACTGACATCACTCAGACAATCGTGCGCAAGGTCGGCCTGGCCGCTGGGCTGGTGGATTTCAAGATCTGTTCGATAGACACGACATGGTCAGGGCTGAAATTCACGCGACGCAAGAAACAATGAGACCCCGAAACGGACCGGTCGGTCTCGAATTTGGGGCGAATCGGATGCCGGGATCATTAGATTCGTCGCAATGTCGCCACCATTAAGCAAACTCCGCAAAAAACCTTCGAGCTTTTCGGGGCGTTGCGGGCCAC
>JASLRF010000151.1 GCA_030744095.1 Pirellulaceae bacterium
CGAAATCGGTGAAGGCACCGAAGCTGAAATCAATGTCGGCACCAAACGCGGGTGTAAGCATCGGTTGCCAACGCAGGTTCAAAAAGGCACTATACGCTCGAGCTGGAAGTGCGGTAGGAAACTCGACGGGGTCCGTGTCAGGGCCGTCCCAGAAATGGGCAATGAACGTCGGAGAAACGTGCAGAGGTCGATTGCTCCAAAAAAAATTGGGCAGATTGAGTGTGGTGGCCAGTTCAACGTCGTTCGTCTGCATCTCCTCCGGACTGTCTTTGCCAGCCAGCCACGTGTAAACCAGACGCGTGTCTTGAAACAACCGAAGATACTCGCCGGCTTGAAACGGCACACCGCCTTGGCCCTGCCAGTTCAGGCCGTTGGGAAACAGCACCGGTGGCTGCTGAGGTGCGACTGAACCCGGATAAGTGCCACTGGGTGCCGTCGGTACGGGCGACGGATAAACCGGGAAGCCGGGAGCGACTGATGGAGATGTCGGCGCATTCCACGAAGGTACGTTCCAATTCGGCGTGGCCGAACCGCCATACGGGGCATTCGGTGCGCCTAAGAGCGAAGGTGGCGTCGATGCGGCATTCGGTGCGGTCGCGTACGGATCAAAACCCGGTGTACCCAAACTGGATCCCGTACCCGAACCGTAGTTAGGCACGCCAAGTTGCGGAACGGGCACGAGCGACGCGTCGCCGGCATTGGTGCCCAACTGGGACGTGGTATTGAACCCGTTGGTTGCCGGCAACTGTGCCCAGCCATCGCTGACGGCCAGCAGCGTTACGCCAGCTATGAGGCAAATCTTGCGGAAGTGGCTTGGTCGCAGTGCCAAAAGAAACTCGATAGTAAGGTGTAGAACTGCAATATCCGGCCGAGAAAATTGACGAGGGTAAATAGCAAATGCCACTGTCGGCGGTCAAGGTCGATCGACCTCCGCCCACCATGTTGGTGACCGTTGACCTATCAATGTGGCATTGAGACCCGCAGAGGTGGGTAGAATAGGAAGCTTTGTCCTGATTCCACCGGTTAGTCGTGACCGAATCACCGTAACTGTTTTGGTAAATTGGGTGGTCCATCGGTCGACGTGTTGCTACCATAGATGGCTTGTCAAGTCATTTTCTTCATTTTTTGTTGTTCGACACTCTTTACGGAGGACTCGGAAATGCGAAAGCACTCGTCAGGGTTCACGCTAGTCGAGTTGCTAGTGGTGATTGCGATTATTGGCATCCTGGTGGCCTTGTTGTTACCAGCTGTGCAGGCTGCACGGGAAGCAGCGCGAAGAGTTCAGTGCAACAACCATCTCAAGCAGATTGGGCTGGCGATGCACAATCACCACGACACGTACAAGATCTTGCCATCAGGTGGTCGTCATTGGAGGGATTTTCCAACTTACACGCAGTACAATTTCAGCGGCTCGCCGGAGGTAGCCCCTAAGCAGGACAACGGCTGGATGTTCCAGATCTTGCCATTTTTAGAGCAGGGTGCCGTTCATGAAGGTGGGAATCGCACGGGAATTGCTCGCATTCATTTTGTGTTGCAACAAGCGATTCCCGGTTTCTATTGTCCGAGCCGACGGGCCGCGAAGCCCGATCTGACAGGCGGCGCTCCGCAGAACCGTTATCGCAATCGCACCGTTAGTCGAATGAGTGGTCCCTTGGGCAAGAACGACTACGCTGGCTGTTGCAGCAATGCGAACTGGTATTCACTCACGCAACTGCCGCAATTTGCCAACAACGCTGCGGTACGCAATGCGGGTTTCACGGATATGCCTTGGGACACGGACGGCGCCATCATCCGCACCGATCGATGGAGCAACAACGGAACACGGCACTTGACGATCAGGTTCGCCTCGTTAGCGATGGACGGAACATCGAGCACGCTGCTCGTTTCCGAAAAGCGATTTGCCCGCGGACACATCGGCACGAATCCGGGCTACGACAACGAAGGTTGGGCTTGTGGGTGGGACTGGGACGTGATGCGCCGTGGTGATTGGGTGCCACTGCCGGATCGTCTTGACCGTGGCAACCCAGGCGCGCGTTTCGGCTCGTCGCATCCTGGTGGCATCAACGCATTGTTTGGCGACGGCTCCGTGCATTTTATTCCCTATACCGTCGATCGAGTTGTCTTTGCCCGGATGTGCCACCGGCTCGATGGGGGAACTGTCGAGTTGCCGGTCCAATAGCAACCAGCCATTACCTTCTTCAATTGTTTATTAGGAAAGTTTCTGACATGTGTTTATTGCGATGGCGGTGGATCACCCTGGCGATCCTGGTTTGTGCGATGGTCGGCTGTGGCAGTGGGGAGAATCTCGTCACTGTCACTGGCAAGGTGGTCGATGGAGTCGCGGCCGTGGTCATCGAGAACTACGAGGAAGGGGGGTCCTGTATTGAACTGGAAGTGATCCCATTGGATGATGCCGGAGAACCAAAGGCTGACACGACGTCACATTACGTTATCGTTGCCGAGGACTCGAGTTTCGTGGTCGATGGCGATGATGGCAGCGGCATTCCAGCCGGAAAATACAAGGTTGCCGTGTATCGTCGCGGTGAGACGAACGACGAGAATAACGATGTCTGGGGCGGCAAATTCGGCCCCGAAAACACGCCCTTTGTTATCGAGGCCAACGGCACGGACGAAGCCGTGATCGACATTTCCAAGTCGCCGGCTGGTTGATCATTCACATCGGAATTCCTGCAGTTGATTTGAGAGCCGATTTCAGTTCTTGCCGCAATGCGGCAGGCTGAGGTTGTGCCACCAGTGGGGATGTTGTGGGGCCGTCTTCAACGGCGTGTCCACCATATACGCGTGCGGCGTGAGAGTCCCATCGTTGTCACACTGAGGAAATCTCGTATGAGATGCGCTTTTTCGTTAGCCTGTCTGTTACTCGCCAGTCTGTTACTCGCCACTGCACTAGTCGGTTGTTCGCAGAAGTCTGGCGGTCAGGGCGTCGCCGCGGTCGACGAACCTCAGTACGACTCCAGTGGGAATCAGGTTGGCCAAATCAACAGCAAACCGGACACGCCGCAGCACGTGGCGGTTGCCATCTACGATGACGTTGCCGTATTCTCGGGCGACAATGCCAGCATCCTATTTGCCTTTTCCGTTCTAGACGGAGAAGATCATGTCGGCGGATTTCAGGATTTCACGGGACGAATCGAAGTCGATTCCAAGGCGAAGACTATCAAAAGCGTGACCGTCGAAATGACCTCTGGTTCTCTTTGGACGGACACGCAACCATTTGCCAATCAGCTCAAGTCGCCGGAGATGTTCAACGCCGCGGACTATCCTACGGCTAAATTCGAATCCACAAGCTCAGTTGCTAGCGCTGGCAATG